>NZ_NHPG01000122.1:0-13499 GCF_002252965.1 Halorubrum sp. Ea1 | reverse complement strand
CCGCATACCTCGCCCGCCTCGCATACCTCGCCCGCCCCGCCGGCCGGTCGAATTATCGGATCGTGTAATTTGTCCTTTACTCCTAAGTAGGACAGTTTTCTCCGGGCGAACAACGGATGTTGAACTCGATCACCACGCGGTACGGCCGACGGGTCGGGGCGGCCGTGCTCTTGACCCTGGCGGCGACGCTGGGCTTCGTCGCGCTCTTCGCGGCCCACGTCGCGACGACCGGCACGGCGGCGGCCGCGACCGCGTCGCTTGTCTCGGTCGGGGTCGTCGTCACGCTGAACCTCGGACTGCTCGGAATCGTACTGATCGGCAACGTCGCGGTCGAGCTCCGGCGGCTGACGGAGACGGCCGAGGCGGTCGGCCGCGGCGACTTCGACGCCCGCGCCACCTCCGACCGGGGCGACGAGATCGGGCGCCTGTTCGCCGCTTTCGACGACACCCGGCGGTCGCTCCGGGACGCGGTCGCCGAGTCCGAACGCGCCGAGGCGGAGGCGGAGGCGGCCCGCCGGGAGGCGGAGGAGATGTCGGACGAGATCTTGGCGCGCGCCGAGACGATCGGCGGCGCCATGGAACGGGCGGCCGACGGCGACCTCTCGCGGCGGCTCCCCGAGGAGAGCGAGGTCGACGCGATCGAGCGCATCACCGCCGCCTACAACGAGATGACGGGCGGGCTCTCGGAGACCGTCGACGACATCCAGTCGTTCGCGAGCGACGTGGAGTCGACCAGCGAGGAGATGGCGACGCGCGCCGACGAGGTCGCCGGGATGAACGAGGAGGTGGCCGCCGAGATGCGGGCGCTTGCCGACGAGCTGGACGAGCAGACCGATCGGCTTCGCGAGACGGCCAGGGACACCGACGACTTCTCCGCGACCGTCGAGGAGATCGCGTCGACGACCGACGAGGTGGCGGGCGACGCGACCGCCGCCGCCGAGCTCGGGACGCGGGGCGAGGAGCGCGCGACCGAGGCGGTCGAGGCGATCGTCGCGATCGGCGACCTGCTGGCGGAGCTGGACGACCTCGTGGCCGGGCTCGACGACCGGATGGACGGGGTCGCGGAGACGACCGACGTGATCTCCGACATCGCCGAGCAGACGAACATCCTCGCGCTGAACGCCTCGATCGAGGCGTCGCGGGCGGGCGAGGACGGCGACGGGTTCGCGGTCGTCGCCGACGAGGTGAAGGGGCTCGCCGAGGAGACCCGCGAGTCGACGACCGAGATCGAGGCGACCATCGGGGAGGTGACCGAGGACGTCTCCGCGGTCGCCGGCGAGATGGACCGGACGATGGGGGAGCTCGACGAGACGACCGCGGCGGTCCGCGCGGCCGGCGACGCGATCGAGGAGCTCACCGGGACCGTCGAGGACGTGGACGTGGCGATGGGCGACATCGCGCGGGCGACCGACGAGGGCGCGGAGGGGATCGAGTCCGTCGCGGCGCGCGTCGAGTCGGTCCACGCCTCGGCCACCGACGCCGCGGACCGCGCGCGGTCGCTCGCGGAGACCGCGGACGACACCGCCGAGACCGTCGGCGACCTCGCCGAGACGGCGACGGCGCTCTCGGAGCGGACCGCGTCGCTCTCCCAGCGGCTCGACCAGTTCGAGACGCGGCGGGACGCGGGCGCCGGACCGGCGGCCGAGCCGGGCGCCGCCGCCGACTCGGAGGTGACGGCCGATGATTGAGCCGTCCGCGGTTCGGTTCGCGTCCGCGGGGATCTACGCCGTCTCCGCCGTCGTCCTGCTCGCGCTCGCGCGCCGCAAACCGGCGGCGCTGCGCCGGTACTGTTACCCGTTCGTCGCGGTCGTCGCGGCCGCGGCCGTCGGCGTCGGGCTGTGGGGGGCCGGGATCGGGACGTTCTCGGTCGCGAACGGCACGCTGGAGGGCGGACAGGTGCTCACCGACTACGTGGCGTACCCGTTCCTGTTCGGGTTCGCGGCGTTCGTGGCGGGGACGAGCCGGCGGTACGTCGGCGCCGTGGTCGCCCTCATCGTCGCGATGCGGGTCGGCTACGACGTCGCCGAGGTGTTCGCGGGGCCCCTCGCGCTGGCGGGCACCGGAACCATCCTCGTCGGCTACGTCGCGCTGGTCTGGCTCTACTTCGGGCCGATCGCGGGCGCGGCGTCCCGCCAGCCGCCGGCCCGCGAGCTGTTCTACAAGAAGACCCGGAACCTCGTCCTGTTCGCCTTCGGGGTCCTCATCGCGTGGGCGATGTTCCAGATCGCCGGGCTGCTCGACGCGTTCACCGGCACGGTGACGCTGGAGTACCTCGACCTGCTCCTGCGCGTCGGCTTCGCGGGCTTCGCGTTCGCGAACGTGGAGACGCTGGCGGCGGGCGAAGAACCGGAGACGAGCGGCGGCTCGGCGCCGGGCGGCGACGCCGGGGCGGCACCGACCGACTCGGGACCGAACGCGGCGACGTCTGGCGCGGACTGACGTCCCGTCCGGCGCGGATCGGGCGGACTGACGTTCCGTCCAGCGCGGGCCGGGCGGACGGACTTATGTCGCCGCCGCCCGGATCGGATCGCATGACCGAGAACGCGGACGGGCTCGACGCCGAGCTCCGGGTGCCGTCCTGCGAGCGCTGTCCGGCGCTCGTCGAGTCGCGGAGTCAGATCGTTGACGGCGTCGGGCCGACCGACGCCGACCTCCTGTTCGTCGGCGAGGGGCCGGGCGCGAACGAGGACGAGCAAGGGGAGCCGTTCGTCGGGCGGTCCGGAGACGTGCTCGACGAGGCGCTGCGGGACGCCGGCCTCGCGCGGGCGGACGTCCGGATCACCAACTGCGTCCGGTGTCGTCCCCCGGACAACCGCGACCCGACGGCCGAGGAGCTGGCGAACTGCCGCGGCCACCTCGAAAGCGAGATCGACCGGCTCGATCCCGCGCTGATCGTGACGCTGGGGAAGGTGCCGAGCGAGCACCTGCTCGACCGGTCGGTGGCGATCACGTCGGAGTCGGGAGACGTCGTCGACGCGCGGATCGCGGGCGCGTCGCGGCGAGTCCTGCTCTCCGTCCACCCGGCGGCGACGCTGTACGACCGGAGCCAGCGCGACGGCTTCTTCGAGACGATCGCCAGGGCGGGCGAGCTGAGCGGCGCGGGCGGCGCGGACGGCGGGAGCGGCCAGTCGCGGCTCGGCGAGTACTGATTCGGCCGCGGGAGCGATTCCGGCGACAGCCGGATCGGCCGAGTTCCCAGATGCTCCGATCGGACGGAGTCGGCGGGAGAATCGGACGAATCGGCGGGATCTATATAGGAGACATAGAAAACGATTAGTCGCGCCAGTCAGACAAACGCCTGTATGTCCGACAACAGGCGGTCGGCGAACCGGCGTACGTTCATCAAGACAGCGGGCGCGGGCGGTGTCGTCGCGCTCGCCGGCTGTTCCGGCGGCGGCGGTGGCGACGGTTCCGACGGCAGCGACGGGTCCGACGGCAGCGACGGGTCCGACGGCTCCGACGGGAGCGACGGCGGGACCTCCGGCGAGACGGACGACGTGCCCTCCGCGCAGTTCATCCTGAACCCGGCCGAGGCCGACGTGGAGATCGAACAGCAGTACCAGCCGATGTTCGAGTACCTCGAGTCCGAGGTCGAGGTCGAGATCGAGTCCGACCGCGCGGCCAGCTACACCGCGACGCTCCAGGCGATGCGGAACGAGCAGGGCGAGATCGCGGACATCTCGCCGTCCGCGGTCATCGCGGGCGAGGGCATCCTCGACGTCGTCGGGGTCCGGGTCGCGTACGGCGCGGCGCGGTACTTCTCGACGACCACGACGACGCCCGACAGCGGCATCGAGTCGCTCTCCGACCTCGAAGGCGAGCTGATCTACATGGGCGACATCCTCTCCGTCTCGGGGACGCTCGTCCCCCTCACCATGCTGCAGAACGCGGGCCTCGACATCGGGAACGCCCCCGACGGCGACGCGAACGACTTCGACGCGGAGTACTCCGACCACACCACGGCGCGAGAGCAGATGGTCCAGCGCGACGACGTGATGGCGGCGACGACCGGCGCCTTCTCCTCGGCCCCGTACGTCCCGCAGGAGCAGTTCGAGGAGATGTCCCAGGACTTCGTCGACATCTCGGCGGAGTACGAGGGCGCCGGCGACGAGATCGAGTCGTCCGAGACGGAGCTCCAGCTGCTCGCGGTGTCCGACCCGATCCCGCGCGCGCCGCTGGCGACGCGGTCCAGCTGGGACGCCCCGGTCAAGGCCGACATCGAGGAGGCCATCCTGAACGTAACCGAGGACGACCTCAGTCACGGCGACGACTACGACGGCGAGCCGCTCTGGTTCACCGGCGTCCAGGAGGGTAGCATCGAGGACTACGCGCCGATCCGCGACGTGCTCGACCAGCTCGGTCTCGAGTTCGAAGACCTTTCGTAACCACCTCTCAACCTCTCTTTACACCTAATGAGTCGTATTACAGTCGACGGGGTCACGAAGCGGTTCGGCGACACCGTGGCGCTCGACGACGTCTCGTTCGAGGTCCCCCAGGGCGAGTTCGTCATCGTGCTCGGCGTCTCCGGGTCCGGGAAGTCGACGCTGCTTCGGTGTATGAACGCGCTCGAAACCCCGACTGACGGGGAGATCCGCGTCGGCGACGAGCCCGTCAACAGCCCCCGCAACGACATCGCGATGATCTTCCAGCAACACAACATCATCGACCAGATGACCGCGTACTCCAACGCGCTCACCGGGTCGCTCAACCGGAACACCTTCCTCGACTCCCTGCTCCAGCGGCAGGGCGAGGCGGACAAGCTCCAAGCGTTGGAGGCGCTCGACACCGTGGGGCTGCTCGACGAGGCCCAACAGAGCGCGAAGCGCATGTCCGGCGGGCAACAGCAGCGCGTCGGCATCGCCCGAGCGCTGGTACAGGACCCGACGATACTGCTGGCCGACGAGCCGGTCGCGAGCCTCGACCCGGGCTCCTCCCAGCAGGTCATGGGGTACCTCCGGACCGCCGCGCGCAAGCGTGACCTGACGGCCGTCATCAGCCTGCATCAGGTGAACCTCGCCCGGAAGTTCGGCGAGCGGTTCATCGGGCTCCGCGACGGGCGGAAGGTGTTCGACGGCTACCGCGACGAGTTCGACATGGACGTTATCGACGAGATCTACGGCGACATCGACACGGAAGGCATGTTCGCGCCCGACAGCGATCGGGACGGCGACGACGGGTCGATCGACGACGCGTCGTCGAAGCCGGTCTCCGGCGGGGGGATGGGACAGTGAGCTACGACGAGTCCGTCCGGGAGCGCTACGAGGCGATCGTCCTCGCTCGGCGCGTCAAGGCGCTCGTGATGGGCCTCGCGCTCGTCGTGCTCGGCGCGGTGTTCTACTACGCGCTCACCTCCGTCGGCTTCTTCGCGGCCAACATCCCCACCTACTTCCCGAACTTCCTCAACGCGCTCCGCGACTTCTTCCCGTTCCTCGCGCCGTCGTTCCCCTTCGTCGACCCGGGCGGCTTCCTCGAGTACTGGACGTTCATCAATGAGCGGAACCTCATCTGGGGCGGCATCGGAGGCGACACGCCGCTCCTCGGCGAGGCCGGTATCACGCTCGCGATGGGCTTCGCCGGCACCGTCATGGGATTCCCGTTCGCGCTGCTGTTCGGAATCTTAGGCTCCGGCCGCGTGACGCCGTTCCCGTTCAACTTCATCTTCCGCGGGCTCATGTCCTCGATCCGCGCCATCCCGGCGCTCGTGTGGGGGCTCATCTACATCCCGCTCGGCGGGATCGGTCCCGTCACCGCGACGCTCGCGATCGCGACCGACACTATCGGCAACCTCGGGCGGCTCTTCACCGACGAACTGGAGGAGATCGAGGACGGACCGATCGAGGCGATGGAGACGACCGGCGCGAACAAGCCGCAGACGATCACCTTCGGGATGCTCTCGCAGGTGACGACGCCGTTCATCGCGTGGACGCTGTACATCTTCGAGATCAACGTCCGGATCGCCGTCTCGCTCGGGATCATCGGCGGCGGCGGGCTCGGGAACGTGCTCTCCGTCCAGCAGGGGCTGTTCGCGTTCACCAACATGATGGCGACGATCCTCGTCATCCTCGTGCTGATCATCTCCGTGGAGATCTTCTCTCAGCGGATCCGCTCCGCGCTCCGCGAGGGCGACGAGGCGCAGGGCATCGTGGCGCTGCTGTTGGGCTTCCCGCAGCGGATGGCCGAGGCGGCGCTGAAGTGAGGGCGCCGCCGGACCGACCGCGGATCGACCGCGTTCGACGCTCCCTGCGCCACGCGCGTCCGCGTCGTCGCGGCATCGCCGCCGCGCGCGTCCGCGTCGTCGACGACACCGCCGCCATGCGCGCCCGCGTCGTCTGATCCCGCCCGACGCCGGGCCGCCCCGCCCCGCCGCGCCGCCGCGCGCGACTGTCACAAGGGAAACCGACTTTTCGATGCCCCTCCCAGTGAGGGTATGAGCACCTTCGAGCCGCCCGCGGAGACGCTGGCGGACGTCGTTCTGGTCGACTACGGCCTCGGGAACCTCCGGTCGGCGACCCGCGGGCTGGAGCGCGCGGGCGCGTCCGTCGAGATCACCGACGACCCCGAGGCGTTCGCGGCCGCCGACGGCGTCGTCCTCCCGGGCGTCGGCGCGTTCCGCGAGGGGATGGAGAACGCCGGCCCGCTGCGCGAGGCGCTGACGGACCACGCCGAGGCGGGCCGTCCCCTGTTCGGCATCTGTCTCGGGATGCAGATGCTCCTGACGACCAGCGAGGAGGCCGACCACGAGGGCGAGGGCGAAGTGACGGGCCTCGATCTGGTCCCCGGTACCAACGTCCGGTTCGACGTCGACCGCAAGGTCCCGCACATGGGGTGGAACGAGCTCGATGTCGAGCGCGACCACCCGCTCGTCGACGGGGTCGACGGATCGGGGTCGGAGACTCCGCAGGCAGACGGACCCACGGGTGGGTCCGTCGACGGCGAGTACGCCTACTTCGTCCACTCGTACTACGCCGAGCCCGACGACCCGGACGCGGTCGTCGCCACCGCCGACTACGGGGTCGACTTCCCCGCCGTCGTCGCCAACGAGGCGGGCAACGTGTTCGGCACGCAGTTCCACCCCGAGAAGAGCGGGGAGACGGGGCTCCGGATCCTCCGGAACTTCGTCGAGTACTGCGCGGAGCGGTAGCGTCGGCGATGGTCGACGACAGCGACTCGGTCCGGATCGGCGTCGACGTCGGCGGCACGTTCACCGACGTGGCGCTCCTCGTCGGCGACGCCCTCACGACCGCGAAGGTGCCGACGACGACGCCCCAGCACGCCGGCGTCCTCGACGGGATCCGCGAGGCCTGCGACGCGGCCGGAATCGACCCGGCGGACGTCGACGCCTTCGCGCACGCGACGACGGCCTCGGTCAACGCCCTCTTAGAGCGTGACGGCGCGCACACCGCGCTCGTGACGACCGCGGGGTTCCGCGACGTCTTGGAGATCGGCCGCCAGACCCGCCCCTCCCTCTACGACCTGCGCGCCGAGAAGACGCCCCCGCTCGTCCCTCGCCGCCGGCGGTTCGAGGTCGACGAGCGCGCGACGACGGAGGGGACCGAGCGATCCGTCGACGCCGAGGCGGTCCGCGACCTCGCCGCGGAGATCGCCGCGAGCGACGCCGAGAGCGTCGCCGTCTCGCTGCTGCACGCGTACGCGCACCCGGAGAACGAGGCCGCGGTCGCGAGCGTCCTCCGCGGGGAGCTCTCGGCCCCCGTCTCCGCCTCTCACGACGTGCTCCCCGAGTTCCGGGAGTACGAGCGCACGGCGACGACCGTCGCCGACGCCTACCTGACGCCGGAGCTCGACGACTACCTCGGCCAGGTCGTCGCGGGGGCGCGGGAGCTCGGGCTCCCGGCGCCGCGCGTCATGCGCTCGAACGGCGGGGTCGCCGACGCGGCGACGGTCCGCGAGAGCGCGGTCACCACGGTCCTCTCCGGACCGGCGGCCGGCGTCGTCGGCGCGGCCGCGGTCGCGGGCGGCGAGACGCTCGGCGGAGCGGACGGCGCCACCGGAGCCGCCCCCGCCGCCGTCACCTTCGACATGGGCGGCACGTCGAGCGACGTGAGCCTCGTGCGCGACGGTCGCGTCGAGCGAACCGCGGAGACGACGGTCGCGGACGTGCCGCTCCGCACGCCGACGGTCGACGTCGAGACGGTCGGCGCGGGCGGCGGATCGATCGCGTGGACCGACGCCGGCGGCGCGCTCCGCGTCGGGCCGGAGTCCGCGGGCGCCGAGCCCGGGCCGGCCTGCTACGGCAAGGGCGGAACGGAGCCGACGGTCACCGACGCCGACGTGCTCTTGGGCTACATCGGGCCGGACGCGGCGCTGGGCGGCGACCTCTCGCTCGACGTCGACGCCGCCCGCGAGGCGCTCTCCCGGCTCGCCGAGGCGGCCGACATCGGCGGCGACGGCGGGTCCGGGGGCGACGGCGAGACCGCGGACGCCCTCGATGCCCCCGCCGCCGCCGCCCGCGGCGTCTACCGCGTCGCCAACGCGACGATGGCGCGCGCGATCCGGTCGGTGACGGTCGAGCGCGGCCGCGACCCCCGCGACTTCGACCTCGTCGCCTTCGGCGGGGCGGGGCCGATGCACGCCGCCGCGCTCGCCGACCGGCTCGAGATGGACCGCGTGCTGGTCCCCGGTCCGGCCGGCGTGCTGTCGGCGTACGGGCTGCTCGCGGCCGACGAGACCCACGACGCGGCCCGCACGGTCCGGCTGCCGCTGGCCGACGCGACCGCCGTCGACCTCGGCGACGCCTTCGCGGCCCTGACCGACCGCGTCCTCGACGACGTCTCCGACCCCGCGGCGGCCCGCGTCGACCGCGCGGCCGACTGCCGGTACGCCGGGCAGAGCTTCGAGCTGACCGTCGACGGGGGGAGCGAGGGCGAAGCCGGAACCGCCGGCGACGCCGGGTCCGCCGTCGATCCCGACGCCCTCGCCGAGCGCTTCGCCGCGGCCCACGAGCGCGCCTACGGCTACCGGCTCGACGCCGGCGTCGAGGCCGTCACGCTCCGAGTCACGGCCACCGTCGAGGTGGCGGCGCCGACCGTCGCGAGGACGGGCGCGGCCGACGCGGAGCGCGGCTCCCGCGAGGTCGTCTTCCCCGACGAGGGGACCGTCGCGGCGACCGTGTACGACCGCGACGCGCTGGGGGCCGGGGCGACGCTCGACGGGCCGGCGGTGCTCGCGGGGACCGAGAGCACGACCGTGGTCCCGCCGGCGTGGGGCGGGCGCGTCCGCCGGGACGGGACGGTGGTGCTCGAGCGGGACGCGGCCGGGGGTGAGCGGCGATGAGCGGGGACGACGCCGACTCCACCGACGGCCGCGACACCGAGACCGACCCCGACGCCGCCCTCGACCCGGTCACCCTGGAAGTGATGCGCAATCAGCTGGAGGGCGTCGCCGAGGAGATGGGGCAGGTGCTGATCCGCGGTGCCTACTCGCCGAACATCACGGAGCGACAGGACTGCTCGACCGCCCTCTTCGACGCCGACGGCCGGATGGTCGCGCAGGCGGAGCACATCCCGGTCCACCTCGGCGCGATGCCCGAAGCCGTCGCGGCCGTGCGCGAGCGCGACCCGAGCCCCGGCGACGTGTTCGTCCTCAACGACCCGTTCACGGGCGGGACGCACCTCCCGGACGTGACGCTCGTCTCGTCGCTGGCGCTCGACGGCGACGTGGTCGGGTTCGCGGTCTCCCGCGCGCACCACGCCGACGTCGGCGGCATGGCCCCCGGGAGCATGCCGGCCGGCGCCCGCGAAATCCAGCAGGAGGGGCTCCGCATTCCCCCGCTCCGGCTCGTCGACGGCGGCGAGCGCGTCGACGACGTGCTCGACCTGATCCTCGCGAACGTCCGCACCCCGGCGGAGCGCCGCGCCGACCTCGAAGCGCAGCTCGCGGCCAACGGACGCGCCGGCGACCGGCTCGGTGAGCTCGCCGACGAGCACGGCCGCGCCCGCCTCGAGCGCGCCTTCGACGCCGTGATCGACTACTCCCGCGAACGGATGACCGCGGCGATCGCCGACCTCCCGGACGGGACCTACCGGGCCGAGGACGCGATGGAGGGCGACGGCGTCACCGACGCCGACGTCCCGATCCGGGCGGCGGTGACAGTCGACGGCGGCCGGCTCGCGATCGACTTCGCCGGCAGCGCCCCGCAGGTCGACGGGAACTGCAACGCGCCGCTGGCGGTCGCGAAGAGCGCGGTGTACTTCGTCGTGCGCTGCGTCACCGACCCGGAGATCCCGCCGAACCACGGCTGCTACGAGCCGGTGTCGGTGTCGGCGCCCGACGGATCGGTCCTGAACCCGGACCCGCCGGCGGCGGTCGTCGGCGGGAACGTCGAGACGAGCCAGCGCGTCACGGACGTCGTGCTCGCCGCCCTCGGCGAGGCGGCCCCGGAGCGGGTGACCGCGGGGAGCCAGGGGACGATGAACAACCTCACGATCGGGGCGCGCGGCGGCGCGGGCGGCGACCGCGGCGACCGCGACCGCGACGGCGCCGAGTCGTTCACCTACTACGAGACGATCGGCGGCGGCTTCGGTGCGCGCCCGGACGCCGACGGGATGGACGGCGTGCAGGTCGGGATGACGAACACGCTCAACACGCCGGTGGAGGCGCTGGAGGCGGCGTACCCGCTCCGCGTGGAGCGGTACGCCTTCCGCCCGGACAGCGGCGGCGACGGGCGCCGCCGCGGCGGGCTCGGCCTCGAACGACGGGTTCGCGTCGAGACCGCCGCGACGGTCTCGCTGTTGACGGAGCGGCGGCGCCGCGCCCCCGCGGGGATCGAGGGCGGCGAGCCGGGCGCCACCGGCGAGAACCTGATCGACGGCGACGCGGTGCCGGCGAAGGCGACCGTCGACGTGGAACCGGGGACGACGGTCACGGTCCTGACGCCGGGTGGAGGCGGGTACGGCGACCCGAGCGAGCGCGACCCGACGGCGCGGGAGCGCGACCGCGCGGACGGGAAGGTGACGGGGGAGGTCGAGCGGTCCGACGACTCCGACTGACGGCGCGCCCTACAGCTCGTCGTAGGGGCCGGGCTTCGCGGCGGTGAGTCGGTCGACCTGCTCGTCCGAGAGGTCGATGGACGCGGCCGCGAGGTTTTCGGCGAGCTGGTCGACGGTGCGGGCGCCGACGATCGGCGCGGTGACGCCGTCGCGGTGGGCGAGCCACGCGAGCGCGGTCTGGGCGGGCGAGGCGTCGACCTCGTCGGCGACCGCGTCGAGCTCGTCGTGGACGTCGAAGTTCTCCTCGGTGAGGTACGCCTCCTGGAAGCGGCTCGACTCGGCCGCCTTCGACTCCTCCGGGAGGTCCTCGTCGCGGTCGTACTTCCCGGTCAGGAACCCCTGTCCGAGCGGGCTCCACGGGGAGACGGCGAGGTCGCGCTGGCGGGCGAACTCCAGGTAGTCCCCCTCGACCTCGCGGTCGACGAGGTTGTACCGCGGCTGGAGCACGGTGAACGGCTCCCACCCCTCGCTGCGGGCGATCGCGTTGGCGTGGGCGACCTTCCAGGCGTTCGGGCGGAGCGTGGAGGCGCCGAGGTAGTGGACCTTGCCGGACTCGACGAGCCCGTTCAGCGTCTTCATCAGCTCGCGGGCCGGCGTCTCGTCGTCCCAGCGGTGGATGTAGAGGACGTCGACGTAGTCGGTGTCGAGCCGGTCGAGGAGGGCGTCGACGCGGTGGCGGACGTTCTTGCGGTTCGTGCCGCGGCTGTTCGGGTCGCCGTCGCGGATCTGCCAGTACACCTTCGAGGCGACCGTGTAGCGCTCGCGGTCGCGCTCGGCGAGCCAGTCGCCGATCCAGCGCTCGCAGTCCCCGCCGCCGTACACGTCGGCGGTGTCGATGTACCGGCCGCCGGCGGCCTCGTAGGCGTCGAGCAGCTCGTGGGCGCGCGCCTCGTCGATCTCCACGTTGCCCGCCTCGGTCACGCGGCCGAAGCGCCACGTGCCGAACTGCAGTTCGCTCGTTCGCAGCCCGGTCCGACCGAGCGGGACGGTGCCGAGGTCGATCTCGTCGAGTTCGGGCGTCATCTCTCCGAACCTTGTCCCGGTCGCCGCAAAAACCTACAGCAACCGGATGCGACGCGTGAACGCCTCTCACGCGACGACGCCGCGGTCCGTCTACGACTCGCCTTCCGAGTCGGCCGCCTCGATCACGATGGCGCGCAGGTCGTTGACGTTCGTGCCGGTCGGGCCGGTACGGAGCAGCGAGCCGGCCTCGTCGAGCAGGGGATATGCGTCGTGGCGGTCGAGGGCGTCGCGGGCGGCGTCCGGGTCCAGCGTCGTCGCGTCCGCGATCCCGCCCGCGGCGTCGGTCGGGCCGTCGATCCCGTCGGTGTCGGCGCTCGCGACGACGATCCGGGGCCCGTCGTCACCGTCGCCGTCCTCCCTCCCGTCGCCGCCGAGCGGTCCCTCGGCCAGCGCGAGGCCGGCGCTCGCCGCGAACTCCGCGTTCGGCCCGCCCGTCCCGTCGGCGTCGCCGAGCGTCACGGTCGTCTCCCCGCCCGAGAGCAACACGGTCGGCGGCTCCGCGGGCGACCCCCGCACCGCGCACTCCTCCGCGATCGCGGCGTGAGTGGTCCCGGCGCCCTTCGCCTCCCCTCGGACCCCCGCGGCGAGCACCAGCGGCTCGTACCCCCGCTCGGCGGCGGCGTCCGCGGCGTCGTCGAGCGCGGTCCGGCCGTTGCCGACGACGAACGCCTGGGCGCGGTCGAACGCCGGGTCTCCCGCGGTCGGCGTCTCCGCGAGATCGCCCGCCGCGCCCGCCTCGAGCCGCTCGCGGACGGACCCCGGAACGTCCAGGTCGTAGCGGTCCAGCACCGCCAGCGCGTCCGCGTAGGTGGAGGGGTCGGGGACCGTCGGGCCGCTGGCGATCGCGTCGAGCGGATCGCCGATCACGTCGCTTATCGCGAGGGTGACGACGGTCGCGGGCGCCGCCGACCGCGCGAGCCGGCCGCCCTTCACCGCCGAGCAGTGTTTGCGGACAGCGTTGATCTCGTCGATCGACGCGCCGCAGGCGAGCAGCCCCTCGGTCAGCTCGCGGAGGTCGTCCGGGGATATCGGGTCCGCGGGCGCCGCGAGCAGCGCGCTCCCGCCCCCGGTGATCGCGGCGAGTACGAGGTCGTCCGGGCCGGCGCGCTCGACGATGTCGAGCACGCGCCGCGCGCTCTCCACGCCGGCGTCGCTCGGGACCGGGTGGTCGCCCGGCAGGATCTCCACGCCCGCCGTCGACGGTCGCTCCGCCGGGTCCTCGGTGACGACGACGCCCTCGGCGAACTCGCGGTCGTCGCCCTCGAGCACGCCGGCGAGCGCGGCGGCGACCTCCGCGGACGCCTTTCCGGCCCCGATCAGGACCACGCGGTCGTAGTCGGCGAGGTCGTACTCGCCGGCGCCGTCGGCGCCCGCGGCCGTCGTCGAGCCCTCGATCCGGAGCGTCCCGTCGCGCACCGAGACGGCGCTCGGGATCAGTCGGTCCGGGCGCGCGGCCGCGATGCCGGCGGC
>NZ_NHPG01000012.1:0-32464 GCF_002252965.1 Halorubrum sp. Ea1 | reverse complement strand
GACCGAGGGCGGCAGTGAGGGGGTATCGGGGCGGGGAACCCGACGGGCTCACGCCCACTCGATCCGGTACACCTCGGCGTCGATATCGCGCGACTCGTCGCTGTGATGGTCGAACTGCGCGTCGATCGCGAAGTCGGCGGCGAACGCGTGGGTCACCTCGCCGCCCTCGTCGGCCGCGAACGCCTCGACGAACTCCCGGCTGCCCGCGTTGTGGACCGAGTAGGAGACGGTCGCGACGCGGCTCGCCGTCGCCAGAAAACCGCGGTCGGCGTTGCGGTTCCCGTCTCGGGCGCCGAACGGGGGGTTCATCACGACCGTCACCGGATCGGGCACGGTCAGCGGGAGCCGCGTCGCGTCGGCCTGGATCCAGTGGACCGGGGCGCTCGCGGCCACCCGGCGCTGATTGCCGGTCGCGGTGAGCAGCGCGTCGCGGTCGAGTTCGACGCCGAGGACGCGGGCGGGGCCGCGGAGGGCGGCCGCGAGCGCGAGCATCCCCGTCCCGGTGCCGAGATCGAGGACGGTGCGACCGTCGACGTCGCCATGGAGGTCCGCGAGGTGGACGACGTGCGCGGCCAGGTCCGGCGGCGTGGGGTACTGTTCGAGCGCGACGCGCGGCTCTTCGAACCCGGCGACGACGCCGAGCTTCGTCGCGAGCGAGCGCTTCGACGCCATCCGTCAGGCCGCGGCGGTCCGGACGAGTTCGACCCCTTCGCGGTCGGCGCGCTCGGCCAGCGCCGACAGCGCCGGCTCCGCGGCGTCGGGGTCGGACACCTCCCCCAGCCGGACCTCGATCCGTCCGGCGCCGAGGAACGACGCGGCGCGGACGAACTCGCGGAGCCGGTCGGCCTCCCGTTGCGTCGAGAGCGTGTCCTCGCAGTCGAAGCAGGCCTCGACCGACAGCGTCGCCGGCTGGTAGCCGCGGGCTGAGAGCTCGGCCTTGAGCTCGCGGAGGTGTTCGGGCGCGGTGCTGTCGAGGTCGTCGGCGTCGATGACGATGGGGTCGATCTCCGCGGGTCGACAGCCGCGGAGCGTCCCCTCGATCCCGTCGGACTGCGTCGTGCTCATGGAAGCCCATATGTTGTAGTTATACAAAAGTCTTTGTGAATGTCTGATAGTAATTATAGCGCCGATCGTCGCGGCGCTAATATGACCGCGCTCGGCGGTCACGTTTCGTGTTCGATGACCGGTAGCGCCGACGGTCGGCGAGTCGGGATCCTCGGCACTGGATCGTCAGTAACTGGCGTTTGAAGCGCCAACGGACTCATTCACACCAGATGAGAGGAACCGGAACCGACCGGCGACGCGTGCGGATCCGGGACAAAGGTTTAAATAGGACAATAACCAGAAACCTTATAATGGAACGTCCGAGCCGCCAGCGTCAACAGGAGCGGAACACCGAGCGAGAGTCGGACGAGACGGAGACGGTCTCCTGCCCGGAGTGTGATTCGGAAGAAATAGTCACGGACGCCGACCAAGAGCTCGTGTGTGAGGACTGCGGGCTGGTCTTGGACGAGCGGAACATCGACCGCGGGCCGGAGTGGCGGGCGTTCAACCACTCGGAGCGGCAGTCGAAGTCGCGCGTCGGCGCCCCCATCACCGAGACGATGCACGACAAGGGGCTGACGACGACGATCGACTGGAAGGACAAGGACGCGTACGGACGGTCGCTCTCCTCCGAGAAGCGATCGCAGATGCACCGGCTGCGCAAGTGGCAAGAGCGGATCCGCACGAAGGACGCCGGCGAGCGCAACCTCCAGTTCGCGCTCTCCGAGATCGACCGCATGGCGAGCGCGCTCGGCGTGCCGCGGTCGGTACGCGAGGTCGCCTCGGTCATCTATCGACGCGCGCTCAACGAGGACCTCATCCGCGGCCGGTCGATCGAGGGCGTCTCCACCGCCGCGCTCTACGCCGCCTGCCGGCAGGAGGGCATCCCCCGATCGCTCGACGAGGTCGCCGACGTCTCGCGCGTTCCGCAGAAGGAGATCGGTCGGACGTACCGCTACATCTCCCAGGAGCTCGGATTGGAACTGAAGCCCGTCGACCCGAAGCAGTTCGTTCCCCGCTTCGCGTCGTCGCTGGAGCTGAGCGAGGAGGTCCAGTCGAAGGCGACGGAGATCATCGACGTCTCCGCCGAGCAGGGGCTCCTCTCCGGGAAGTCCCCGACCGGATTCGCGGCCGCGGCGATCTACGCGGCCTCGCTGCTGTGTAACGAGAAGAAGACCCAGCGCGAGGTCGCCGACGTCGCACAGGTGACGGAGGTCACCATCCGCAACCGGTATCAAGAGCAGATCGAAGCGATGGGGTTCCGCTAGCGGCGACGCGTGCGGAGGCGAGCCAGCCGTGTCGCGGCCGGAAACGCGGCGCCGGCGACGGGCTCTCGTCGCGGCGGAAAACGCGGCGCAGACGTGCGGTCTTCCCGCGGTGCGCCGCTCGTGATCGGGTTTTTAATCGGTACCGAGCGTATCTTCTCGCGAGATGTACTCGCATATCCTCGTCCCGACGGACGGTAGCCCCGCGTCGGACGCCGCGATCGAACATGCGATCGACCTCGCCGAGCAGTACGACGCCACGCTCCACGCGCTGTACGTCGTCGACGGCGCGGCGTACGCGACGCTCGAAGCGGGCGCCGAGATCGTGGTCGACGCGCTCGAGGCCGAGGGAGAGGAGGCCACGCAGCGGGTCGCGGACGCGGCCGAGAGCGCGGGCGTGAGCTGCGAGGCGGTCGTCACGACGGGGACCGCGTACCGCTCGATCCGGAACTACGTGGACGAGAACGACATCGACATGATCGTGATGGGGACGCACGGCCGGAAGGGGCTCGACCGGTATCTCCTCGGCAGCGTCACCGAGCGGGTCGTCCGAACCTCGGACGTGCCCGTCCTCACCGTCCGACAGCCGAGCGATGAGTGAGTGCCCGCCGCGACGGGGGTGACCCCCGTGCGAGACTGGCTGTCACACCGGGTCGCCGCCTCCCCGGACGCCGCGGCGCTCGTGCGGGCCGAGGACGGCGAGGCCTGGACGTACACGGACCTCGACCAACTCGTCTCGGAGACGGCGGGGCGCCTCGTCGCCCACGGGATCGAGGCGGGCGACCGGCTCGGCGTGATCACGCCCCCGTACGTCGGGACGGTCGGACTGGTCCACGCGGCGATGCGGATCGGCGCGACTTTCGTCCCGCTCGGACAGGAGCTCACGCCCAGGGAGCTCTCGGAGCGGGCGGAGCGGGCGGACCTCTCCGCGGTCGTCTGCGCGGAGCCGACGGAAGACGACGCGTTGGCGGCCGTCGACGGGATCGACGACACGCCCGTCTTCTCCGTCGACGACCCGACCGACGGGACCGTCACCGCCGTCCACGACGTCGAGCCCGCGACGGTCGATCCCCCAGAGTGGGAGTTCGACGATCACCTCTGTATCCTCTTCACGTCCGGCACGACGGGGGAGCCGAAGCCGGTTCCGCTCACCGCCGGTAACGTGTGCAGTTCCGCCGTCGCCTCCGCGTTCCGGCTCGGTGTCGACCCCGGCGACCGCTGGCTCGTCTCTCTCTCGTTACACCACATGGGCGGGCTCGCGCCCGTCTACCGCTCGGCGCTGTACGGGACGACCCTCGTGCTCCGGGAGGGGTTCGACGCCGGGGGCACCGCCGACGACATCGACACGTACGACGTGACCGGCGTCTCGCTCGTCCCGACGATGCTCAAGCGGATGCTCGACAGGCGCGGCACCCTGTCGGACACGCTTCGCGTGGTCCTGCTCGGCGGCGCGCCGGCGCCGGACGAGCTGTTGGAGCGCTGCCGCGACTACTCGGTCCCGGTGTATCCGACGTACGGGATGACCGAGTCGGCCTCGCAGATCGCGACCGCGACGCCCCGGCAGACGAAGGGGCGGCTCGGCACGGTCGGCCGCCCGCTGTTCGGAACCGAGGTGACGGTCGTCGACGAGGACGGCGCGCCGGTCGAAGCCGGGGAGTCGGGGGAGATCGTCGTCGACGGCCCGACGGTGTCGCCGGGGTATCTGAAGCCCCCGACGGACGCGGGCGACGGGGCGACCGCCGAACTCGATCAGTCCACCTTCGGCCCCCACGGGCTTCACACCGGCGACGTGGGACGGATCGACGAAGACGGCTACCTCTACGTGCTCAACCGGCTCGACGACCGCATCATCACCGGGGGCGAGAACGTCGAGCCCGGCGAGGTGAGCGACGTGCTTCGGGAGTTTCCCACGGTCGAGGACGTCGCCGTCGTCGGTCTCGACGACGAGATGTGGGGCGAGCGGGTCGCCGCGCTGCTCGCGGTCGGCGACCGGACAGGGGAACCGGTGGACGAGGCGGCGCTCGCCTCGTTCGCCCGCGAGCGGCTCAGCGGGTTCAAGATCCCGAAAACGATCGCCCTCGTCGACGAGCTCCCGCGGACAGTCTCGGGCACTGTCGATCGAGAGGCCGCGCGGGAGGCGCTTCGGGAGACCGGTCGGGACCTGAATCGCGATCCGGAGGCCGAACTGAAGACGGCCGGCTTCGAGCCCGCGGATCCGACCGAACCCCCGGACGACGACGGCGACGACAGAGTCGAGATCGACGATGCCGAAGAGGTCGCGAACGCGGACGACTCCGCGGAAAACGCGGACGACTCCGCCGGCGAGGCGGCAGACGGAGCCGACGGCGTGGACGACTCCGACGTCGCCACCGCGGGTGAGCGCGGTTCCGACGTCGCCGACGAAAGCGAAGGCGAAGACGAAAGCGGAGACGACGAAAGCGAAGGCGAAGACGATCCCGACGAGGACACCTCAGAGGTCGACGTCGAGGTCGTCGATGCCGACGACGCCCGAGGCGAGTAATAAACTCTCCCAATATTTCTCGTTGTTCCACGAACGTTTTGACCGCGGGGCCCGCGGATCGGACATGGATCTACTGGACGACAGCGTCGTGCCGGAGCGCGCGCGCGACGTGAAGGCCGAGGCCCGCGAGTTCGCCGACGAGCACATCGCGCCGAACGCGGCGGAGTACTACGATTCGGGCGAGTACCCGTGGGAGGTGCTGGAGGCGGCGATGGACGCGGGACTCATCGCGCAGGACATCGGCGAGGAGTACGGGGGGAAGGGGTTCGACCTCGCGCAGGTGCTCGCGATCGCGGAGGAGTTCTACCGCGCCGACGCCGGCATCGCGCTCACCCTCCAGCTCGCGAGCTTCGGCTGCGAGATGGTCGAGCAGTACGGCACCGAGGCGCAGAAGGAGGAGTACCTCCGGCCGGTCGCGGAGAACGACCAGATCTCCGGGCTCGCCGTCTCTGAGCCGGAGACCGGCTCCGACCTCGCAGGGATGACGACGAAAGCCGAGAAGGTCGACGGCGGGTACGAGATCACCGGCGAGAAGTACTGGGTCGGCAACGCGGTCGAAGCCGACTGGCTCACCGTCTACGCGAAGACCGGCGAGAGCGACGACCGCTACTCGAACTACACGCTGTTCATCGTCGAGACCGACAGCGAGGGGTACGAGGCGGAGCACATCCCGGAGAAGATGGGGATGCGCGCCTCGAAGCAGGGCCACATCGTCTTCGAGGACTGCTTCGTCCCCGAGGAGAACGTCGTCGGCAGCGAGGGCGGGGGCTTCTACGTCCTCGCGGACTTCTTCAACCACGGCCGCGTGGTCGTCGGCGGGCACGGGCTCGGGCTGGCCGCGGCCGCCATCGAGGAGGCCGAGGAGTTCGTTCACGGGCGTAACGCCTTCGGCCGGACGGTCAACGAGTTCCAGGCGGTCCAGCACACCCTCTCGGACATGCGGATCGGCTTCGAGTCGGCGCGCGCGCTCAACTGGCGCGCCTGCGAGAAGGTCGCGAACAACGAAGACGCGGGGTACTGGGCCGCGCTGGCGAAGACAAAGTCCACGGAGGTCGCGACCGACTGCGCCGAGAAGGGGATGAAGCTCCACGGCGGGCGGTCGATCCTCACCGACCGCCGGATCGCCCGCGTCTACCGCGACGTGCGCATCCCGGTGATCTACGAGGGCGCCAACGACATCCAGCGGAACCTGATCTACCGCCAGTCGCGGTAGAGCCGGGAGTGCGGGTCGGCCGCTTTTCTCAGATCCGACGGGCCAGCGCCGCGAGCGCCTCGCTTCCGCCCGACGTGAGGGGGTCGCCGTGGCCGACGCAGGCCACCTCGAACGGCGGGGCGCGGGCGGCGAGGTCGCGGATGCTCTCCAGTACCGCGTCCGTGTCGTAGCTGATGAACCACTCCGAGGGGTCGAGCCCGCCGTCGGACGCCGAGACGAGGTCGCCGAGGAGCGCGACGCCGAGCGACTCGCTCACGTACGCGACGTGACCCGGGGTGTGGCCGGGCGTGTGGTACGCGGTGAACGAGCCGAGCCGTTGACCGTCGGACACGGACTCGACCTCCAGGTCCGGATGCGTCGTGAACAGGCCGGCGAGGCGCTGAAACGCTCCCTTGTGATTGCGCAGCGGCGGCGACCGCTCCCCGCGGAGGATCGCCGCGTCGAACGCGCCGGTGTACACGGTCGCGTCGAGCTCCGGCGTCAGCGCCGCGAGCGCCCCGACGTGGTCGAGGTCGTAGTGGGTCAACAGCACTCGGCCGATGTCCGCGACGTCCACGCCGGCCTCGGCGAGCCCCTCCCGGATCGCCGCGTCGTCCCACGGCGTCCCCGCGTCGACGAGCGTGGGGACGTCGTCGTCGACGAGGTACGCGCTGACGCCCCGCAGCTCGAACCGCCACACTCCGTCCGCGAGTTCCGTGGGCATACCGAGTGGTAACGACCGACGGGGATTTGACGGTGGCGACCGAGGGACGGCGGGAGTCACCGCGTCCGGTGTTCGCATCGGCGACCGCACCGCCGACGAAAACGCCAAGACGCCGCGGCGTCACGTCGGCGTATGCGACTCGAGGACTACTGGGGGATCGGCCCGAAGACGAGCGAGCGGCTCGTCTCGGCGCTGGGGACCTCGCGGGCGATCGAGGCGATCGAGGCGGCCGACGTCCGGGCGCTCGTCGACGCCGGACTCCACCGCGGGCGAGCCACCCGGATCCTCCGCCGGGCCAACGGCGAGGCCGGCATGGACGTCCTCGCGACGGGGGACACCCGCTCGGTGTACGACGACCTGCTCTCGCTGGCCGCCGGCCACGCGCTGACGGCCCACGCCGCCGACCGGATCCGAGTGCTGACGCCGCTAGCGGACCGGGAGGCGGTCGAGGCCCGACTCGACGGCGTGGTCGCCGCGCGCGACGCGTGGGAGGGGCTCGTCGAGGCCGACCGCGAGCGCGTGACCGAGGCGTTCGACGCGTACGGCGACGCCGAGGGGTCGGACCTCGCGGCCGTCGAAACCGCCATCGCGCTGCGGGAAGCGGGGCTCGACGACGGCCCGTTCGAGGCGGTGGGCGCGCTTGAGGCGGACGCCCTGCGGGACGCCGCCGGCGCCCTCGCCGACGTGCGCGGGTCGATCGACCCGACGAGCGTCGACGGCGACGGCGACATCGAGGTCGCTCGCGGCGCCGACGACGAGCTGGACCGCCTGCGCGACCGGCTCGACGCGGCCGAGGAGCTGGCGAACTCCGCGTTCGACGTGCTCGACGCGGTCCGGGACGGCTCGCTGCGCGACTTCGAGGCCCTGGAGGCCGCGACGATCGACCACGTCGCGAGCGAGACCGGCGTCGACCCGGCGACGGTGCGGTCGGTGGCTCCCGACGACGCGCTCGACGCCGCCGACTTCGTCTCGGCGACCCTCCGCGACCTCGCGGCGGAGCTGGAGGCGGAGGTCGCGGAGCGCGAGGCGGCGGTCGCCGCCGACATCCGGGAGCGGATCGGCGGCGCGCGGGCGGACTCGGGCGAAGACGGCGGAGGCGACGGAGACGACGAGCGGGAGAGCCACGTCGCCCGGGCGGTGACCGCCGTCTCGGACGCCGCGTTCCTGCTCTCGCTCGCGCGCTTCGCGGCCGCGTACGACCTCGCGCGACCGACGCTCGTCGACGACGGGATCGCGGTGCGGAACGCGCGGAACCCGTTCATCGCCGGCGAGGTGCAGCCGGTGTCGTACGCGGTCGGGACCCACTCGCTCGCGGGCGACGCGGGCGTGGCGAGCGTCGACGCGCCGCCGACCGGCGACCGCGTGAGCGTGCTTACGGGGGCGAACTCGGGCGGGAAGACGACGCTGCTGGAGACGGTCTGCGCGGTGGCCCTGCTCGCGTCGATGGGGCTCCCGGTGCCCGCAGAGGAGGCGCAGGTCGGCTCCTTCGACCGGATCGTCTTCCACCGGCGCCACGCCTCGTTCAACGCCGGCGTACTGGAGTCGACGCTGAAGTCGGTGGTCCCGCCGCTCGTCGAAGAGGGCCGGACGCTGATGCTCGTCGACGAGTTCGAGGCGATCACGGAGCCGGGGCGGGCCGCCGACCTGTTGAACGGTCTCGTGACGCTCACCGTCGAGCGGGGCGCGCTCGGCGTGTACGTCACGCACCTCGCGGAGGACCTGAGCCCGCTCCCGGAGGCCGCCCGGATCGACGGGATCTTCGCGGAGGGGCTCACGAACGACCTCGAACTGCGCGTCGACTACCAGCCCCGCTTCGGTACGATCGGCAAGTCGACGCCGGAGTTCATCGTCTCTCGACTCGTCGCGAACGCGAGCGATCGCGGCGTGCGCGCGGGGTTCGAGCACCTCGCCGGCGCCGTCGGCGAGGAGGCGGTCCAGCGCACCCTCTCGGACGCGGAGTGGGCGGGTGACGATGACTGACGAGGAGGCGGGCGGCCCCGCGGAGGGCGCGGGAGGCGGGCGAATACGGTCAATCGCGGTCCACCGCGAGGACGTCGCGAGCGCGCTCGAGGCGACGCTCCGGAGCGACCGCGAGGTCGTCCTGCGGGTGACGCCGCCATTCTCGGGGCGGATGCGCGCTCGACTTCACGCGGTCGACCACGGGACGGCGGGGAAGGAAGCGGGCGGAAGCGAGACGAGCGAGCGCGACGGCGACGCCCCGACCCCTATTCACGTCGATCCCCGCGACCTCGTCGCCGAGGTCCCCCCGTACCCCGAGGTCGACGAGACGGCGGCGGCACACCCCGACGCCGACGTCGAGACCCGCCGGGAGCGTCACGCCGAGGCCGTCGAGGGGTGGCGCGAGCGCGTCCGCGGGTCGATCGTCGACGCCGTCGAGCTGGAGGTCGACGGCGAGACCCGCGCGGTCGACGTGACCGCGCTCGGGTGACTATTTTTAAAAGAGGCCGCGGATCCGTTACAGCCGAAGCCGCTTAACCGACGTGCCGGCGCCGCCGAAGTCGGCGAGCGCCGCGTCCGCGTCGCCGCCGTCGGCCGTCGCCGCCGCGACCATCACCGTGTCGGCGTCGAGGTCTGCGTCCAGTCGGACCTCGTACGCGCCGTCGTCGGGCGTCGCGAGCGTCGAGCCGTCGGCGGTGTACACCGCGACCGCCTCGGCGTCGGTCTCGCCGGAGACGACGAGGTCCTCGCCCGCGTACTCGACGGCGGCGGTGAGGTCGGGCCCCGCGGGGCGGTCGCCTTCGACGTACCGCTCGCGGACGACGGTCGGGGTCTCGACCGGCTCCCCGGCGTCGACGCCGTGCGCGAGCCGGATGTAGCCCGCCATCGACCACGCGAGCGGGGTCGCCCCCCCGGTTCCCTCGCCGAACTCCCAGCCGTAGTCGGTCGGGTGCTCGCGGTCCCACACCTGCTCGGGGAGCATCCGCCCGGAGTTGCCGAACCCGGCCATCGTCTCCAGCAGGGCGGCGGGTTCGAGCTCGGCCTCCTCGGTGCCGCCGAAGGCGTCGGGGCCGTCGGCGCGGGCGCGGAGCTCGTACTCGCCGCGCTCGCCGGTGAAGATCGGCCACAGCCGGCCGCGGCCGTCGCCGGTGCCGGCCCAGGGCGCGCCCGGGTCACCGGCGGCGATCTCGCCGTAGGCGTCGCCGACGTAGCGGTACCACGCGGGGCCGTACGGCGTATCGACGCGGATCGATTCGTCGACGACGGAGACGGAGTTCCGGACCGTCTCGTCGTCGGCCGGCTTCACCCCGAGCCGGACGAGTTCGAGGAAGCCTCCGTCGACGATCTCCCGCTCGTCGTAGGTCGGCCCGTCGTTGGCGATCGTCCGCGGCCGCCCGGACTCGGGGTCGCCGTCGGCGGTGACCCGGAGGTAGTACGGCGTCTCGGCGTGCCGATCGGTTCCCGTCGACGTCGCGCACCACTCCTCGACGCGCGCGGTCCAGTCGTCCGCGAGCCCGAGCCACGCGAGCGCGTCGGCGCGGAGCTCGTCGGGGGCGGGGTCGTCTCGCGAGCCGCCCGCCGGGTCGCCGCCGGACTCGATCCGGTCCGCCTCCGCGAGCGCGAGGGCGGCGCCGCAGACGAGTCCGGCGATCTCGGCGGCGATGCTCGACGGCGAGAAGCCGGCCTCCTCCTCCCAGCGCTCCTGGGCCGTCTCCGGACCGTTCGCCGCGATGTAGCCGAGCGAGCGCCGGACCTGGTCGTAGGTGTAGTCGGCGTCGGCCGGCGCGGTCCCGTGCTCGTACAGCTGCCACGCCATCACCGACGGGAACGCGATGTTGTCCATCTGCTCGCCGCCCCAGCGGGTGCGGCCGTCGATGTAGGTGTTCTGCGGCAGGAAGCCGTCGTCGTCCTGCTGGGTGTTGTAGAGGTACGCGAGCGCGTTCGCGCCCCGCTCGACCTCGCCGACCTCGATCAGCGCTGTGAACACCTGATAGAGGTCGCGCGACCAGACGAAGTTGTAGCCGTAGCCGCGGTCCTCGGCGGCGTACTCCGTCTCGCCCCACGGCACCGACGGGCTCGCGATCCCCGCGCCGTCGTGGCGCTTGTCCTCCACGGCCGCGAGGGTCATCAGCGCGAAGCGGTACTGCGCCTCCAGCTCCGCGTCGCCGGTCACCGAGTCGGGGAACTCCCGGCCGGCGAGCCAGTCGCGCCACGTCTCGACGTAGGAGGCGGAGACGTCGTCGAAGCCGCGCGAGATGGCGCCCCGGGCCTCGCCGAGCGCGGCCGCGGTGTCGGCGTTCTCGGCGAAGCCGAGCGCGACCGTGTCGGAGACCGCGGTCCCGCTCCCGACGAGCCCGGCGAGCACGACGTTACCGGTCGCCTCCGCGTCGCCGTCGCCGCGCTCCCCCTCGCTGAACAGGGCGTCGGCCTCGTCGCCGCCGGCCGAGAGGACGCTGGCCCACTCGAACCGGTCGTCGCTGGCGAGCGCGAGCGCGACCTCGAATGAGTCGCCGTCGTCGTCGACGAGCTTCCCCGTGTTCCGTTCGGCCGCGTCGTCGTTGCGCGCGAGGAGGTGGTAGCCGTCGGCGCCCGCCACGCGGTCGCCGCGGTCGTTCGTCCCGACGTTCGTGATCGTCGTGTCGACCAGGGCGTACACGTCGTACTCCCCCTCGCCCTCGAAGTCGACGTCCGCGAGGACCGCGTCGCCGTCGGTGTCGACGGCGTACTCGACGGTCAGCGTCCACTCGTGTCCGTGGCCGTCGCCGGTCTCGCGGATCGTCTGCGTGTACGCGAGCGCGTCGCCGACGGTCGGTTCCGTCGTCCGCTCCACAGTTTCCGTCGCCGTGACGTGGCTCGTCTCGTCGAACGTCCGGACGGTGTGGCCCGTCTCCGGGTCGGCGACGAGGAAGTCGAACGTGCGGACGTTCATCACGTCGATCCGCGGGAACCGGGCCTCGGTGAGCGCCCCCTCGGTCAGGGTGAACCAGACCGGGACCGGGTCGTCGGCCTCGTGGTCGGCGGGGGTCCCGACGCCGAACTTCCGGCCCGTCGTCCAGTGGGGCGCCTCGCTCGGTCCGGTCGGTCGGTCGTGCGGGACGGGGAGCGCGCCGTGCTTCGCGAGCGTCACCGTCGCCTCGATCCGGAGCGCGTGCGACCACCCGATCGGCGTCGCGCCGTCGAGGTCCCCGTCGTCGAACGCCTGCTCGGCGAACAGCCCGGCGTCGTTGACGAAGTGACCGTCTGGCTCGCAGAGGGCGTAGAGGTCTCGGGCCGCCCCGAACAGCTCGTCGGCGTCGCCGTCGCGCTCACGCACGAGCCCGCCGAGCGAGGCGGCGGCCGTCGCGCCCCACAGCGTCGCGATCGACCACACCTTCGCGGCGCCCTGCTCGGCCGTGCGCCAGTCGTCGCCGGTGAACCTGACGATCCCCTCGACATCGGCCGTCTCCCGGCGGAGCGCCTCGATCGAGTTCCGGACGTGCCTCTCCACGCGGTCGAGGAACGCCTCGAAGTCGGCCGTCGCGACCGCCGCGCCGGAGCCGTCGGTGACCGCGCCGTCGACGTCCGCGCGCTCCTCGCGGAGGGCCGCGTACTCGACGGTCGCGCTCGCCAGCGCGAACGTGCTGGCGTCCGCACGGTCGTCGCGACTCTCCGCGCTCGCCCGTTGGGGGAATCGCTCGGTGTCGGGGTTCCAGCGGTCGTCGAGCCCGGCGACCGCCTCGTCGGCCGCCGCCGCGGCCGCGACGCGCGTCTCGTCGTCGACCGGGGCACGGGCGACCGCGGCGAACGCGCGCAGGTAGGCCGCGCCGGTGTGGGTGAACCGCCCGAGGGCGTTCTCCCAGCAGTTCTGACAACGCCGGGGGAGCCCGTCGTCCTCGGTCGTCTCGCGGAGGAAGGCGACCGCGTCGGCGATCGTCGCGTCGATCCGCTCGCGCCACTCCTCGGGGAGGTCGGTCGTCCGGCGGAGTCGGGCCAAAAACGCGACCACGGACGCGGGCTGGTCCAACTGGTCGTTCGGTCCGGCCGTCCCGTTCGCGCCCTCGATCCTGGCGTTCGCCCAGCCGGGGGCGACCTTGCCGGAGTCGGCCCAGACGCGGTGGGGCCACGAGCCGTCGGCGTCCTGCGTGCGACAGAAGAAGGAGGCGGTCGCGAGCAGCTCCTCGTCGGCGTCGAGGCCGACCTCCTCGCTCGCGGTCAACAGCGCCGTGGCGGTCTCCGCCTCGTCGCGGAACCAGGTGTAGCCGTAGCCGCCGGAGGTCGAGTAGAAGGGGTCGAACTCGGGGGCGGCGATCCGAGCGCCGGACTCGGCCGTCAGCAGGTCGAGCGCCCGGAGGTCGCTCCTGATCACGTCCCGCCGCGGCACGTCTTCGGGCACCTCCGGCCCACGGCCGGCCGCCGCCTCGCGGAGGTCGTCGGCGTCCGGGTAGGCGGTCGCGATCCGAGAGAGCTCCTCGATCCGCCGGCGGCGGTCGGGACCGTCGGAGAGCGCGGCCAACGCGTCGTCGCCCGTCTCGCGCGTCTCCTGCCGGTCGACGACGGCCCGGCTCGCGAGCGTGACGCGCTCGGTCCGGCCGTCGCGCTCGAAGGGCGCGCGGACGACGACGTCCGGGGTGAGCCGCGAGTCCTCGCGCTGGTCGATCTCCCCGCGGTGGGGGAACCCTGCCCCGCCCTCGCCGAGCAGTTCAGTGATCGTGCGGAGCCGCTGGCCGTGCGCCGCCGTGAGCCCCGTCGACGCCGTGAGGAAGTCGTGCTCGGAGCGGTGGTACACCTCGACGACGCTCCCGTCGTCCGGTCCGGCCCCCTCGTGGACCAGGTTGCCGACGCGGCCCTCGACCATGTCGGGCGAGAACGCGCAGGCGGCGACGAGCTCGGCGCCCGCGGGCGGCGCGCCCCGCAGTTCGATGTGCGTTAGGTGGGTGTCGCTCACGACGAGGTCGAACTGGTGGATCGTGTACCGGCCCGCGTCGTACTCGGTCTCGACGAGCGGCGTGTCCTCGTCGTAGTGCTGTCGCGTCGTCGTGAGATCGTCGAACCAGCGGACGCCGCGGCCGGCCGTGATCCCCATCCGGAGCCGGTCGGCCCCGCCGACTCCCGACAGGGAGTACGAACAGTCGTGGACGGTGCCGTCGGGCCCGACGTGGACCAGACGGCCGTCGTCGCCCGTGAACGCGCCGGCGGTCGTGGGACGCTCCGCCGGATAGCGCTCGCCGCGCCGACGTTCGTGCTCCGTGAGAGCGGTTCGCAGTCGCATAGTCGCCCTGCGATTCCCTCGGTAAAAGCCTTGACGAACGAGGCGACCGACCGGTTTCGCCGCGATCCGGCGAAGGGGAACAACGAATACCCCGGGTGCCGATGGATGGCACATGCACCACCCAGGACCCCCCCGATTCCTCTCGACCGGGGAGACGACGCAGCTCGCCCCGCGGGACCCGGACCCGACGGCGGAGTACGAGTGGCGCGTCGCCGACGCGCCGCCGGACAGCGAGGCGACAGTCGGCGAGGACTCGGTAACCGAGTTCACGCCGGACGTCCCCGGACAGTACCGCCTCGGCCTCGACGCGCCCGACGGCGACCACCTCCTGACGGTCCGCGCGTTCGCGGCGAGCTACGAGGGCGTCGACGTCGCCGGCGGCAGCGGCACGGCGATCCGCGACCGCGACGCCGACCACGCCGCGATCGACTACGGCGCCGAGCGGCCCCACGAGGGCGTCGGCCGTCCCCGCGTCCGGCTCGACGCGACCGTCGAGGAGGCGGAGGGGGGCGGAGCGAGCGGAGACGCAGCGGGCGAGGGAGAGCGCACCGAGGTCGTCGTCCGAGCGACGCCGACACCGAACCCCGAGTCCGCCCTCGACGCGTCGGAGCTCGCGGTCACCTTCGTCGTCGACGATCGCGACGTCGAGCGAGCGGTCGCGGAGGGGCGGCGGAACCCGCGGGACGCGTTCCGGACGACCGACGACGGACGCGCGCTTCGGATTCCGGTCGACGCCGTCCCGGACCGGCTCCGCGTCCACGCGGTCGCCGTCGCCCGCGAGCCGGGTCGCGAACAGCGGGTGAGCGTCGCCGACGCGGTCGCCGTCGAGCGGGCCGACCGGAGCGAGCTCGCGGACGCTGACGAGGACGAGACCGCCGACCCGGACCTGACGACCCCCGTCGACGCCGACGGCCCCGCCTTCGAGACGGTCCGACTGAACCAGCCGCCCGAGTGGACGGCGGACGCGACCGTCTACGAGGTGTACGTCCGGACGTTCGCCGACGCCGACGAGGGCGAGGCGTTCGAGTCGATCGCGGAGCGGATCCCGGAGATCGCCGACCTCGGCGTCGACACGCTGTGGCTCACGCCCGTGCTCCAGCACGACGGGAAGCCGCACGGCTACAACATCGTCGACTTCTTTGACGTGGCGGAGGACCTCGGCGACCGCGACGAGTACGAGGCGCTCGTGGAGGCCGCCCACGACCACGGGATGCGGGTGCTGTTCGACTTCGTCGCCAACCACACCGCACGCGACCACGAGTGGTTCGAGGACGCCTACCGGAACCCCGACTCTCCGTACCGCGACCGCTTCGAGTGGCAGGAGTCGGGCGAGCCGGGGACGTACTTCGACTGGGAGCTGATCGCGAACCTGAACCACGCGAACCTCGACGTGCGGCGGTTCCTCCTCGACGTGATCGACGAGTGGGCGCCGCTCGTCGACGGGTTCCGCTGTGACATGGCGTGGGCGGTCCCCGACTCGTTCTGGCGCGAGCTCCGCGACCGGGTGAAAGACATCGACCGCGAGTTCCTGCTGATGGACGAGACGATCCCGTACATCCCCGGCTTCCACGAGGGGATGTTCGACATCCACTTCGACGCGACGCTGTACTTCCAGCTCCGGCAGGTCGGCCGCGGCGCCGAGCCGGCCGCCTCGGTGTTAGACGCGATCGACCAGCGCGCAGAGATCGGCTTCCCCGACCACGCCGGCTTCCTCCAGTACATCGAGAACCACGACGAGACGCGCTACCGCGTCGAGTGCGGGGACGCCGCCGCGGCCGCCGCGGGCGCCGCGACGTTCACCCTGCCCGGCGTGCCGATGGTGTACGCCGGACAGGAGATCGGTCAGCGCGGCCGCCGGGACGCGATCGCGTGGGAGCACGCGCGCGACGAGGTCCGAGATCGCTACGAGCGCCTGCTCTCGACTCGCGACGACCACCCGGCGCTCGGGCCCGAGGGCGGCCTCGAACGGGTGGGGTACCACGTCGCCAGCGGCGACCTGAGCGAGCGGCCGATCGTCGCTAGCGGCGACGTCCACCCGGACGACGTGGTGGCGTTCCGCCGGAGCGACGGCGCGGAGTCGCTGATCGTCGTCCTCAACTTCGCGCCCGACGAGGCCAGCGTCGCGGTCGACGCCGACCACACGGACCGCGACCTGGTCACCGGGGAGTCGTGCGTCGTCGTCGACGGGGAAGGGACGGAGCGGATCCGCGTCGACGAGGTCGCTATCGTCAGAGAGACGGAGTGATGAGCGGGGACGCGGGGGACGCGTCGCGCGATCGAACGCGCGAGACGCTCCCCGACCGGACCGAAGCCCTCGTCGAGCGGGCGCGGGCCGACCGCGAGGCGGCGGCCGATCGGTTCGAGGCGGCCCGGTCGCTCGCCGAGCGCCTCGGCGCGCATCCGATCAGACCTGAGGGCGCGGACCCGGCGACCGACCCGCCCGAGGGCGTCGCCTTCGGCTTCTGGACGCCCGACCTCGTCGACGCCGGCGTCCCCGTCGACGACGTGCGACTGGAGCTGTTCACTCCCGTCGCCGAGGACGGGGGCGACGGCGACGAGACGGCGGTCGACCCCGGCCGCGACGACCTCCGCGAGGCCACGTTTCGCGTCGACCGGCTCCCGGTGGAGCGCGACGAAGAGTTCCACTGGGTCGCCGTGGACGGGATCGCGCTCGGGACGCGCGACCGGCTCGGCGCGTTGTATCAGCTCGTGTACCGGACCGCTGGCGGCGACGAATGGGAGACGGTTCGGGACCCCCTCGCGTACTCGCTCCCGTTCGGGGCGTTCGCGCCCGCGGAGGCCTACGACTGGCCGCGCCTCGACGCGACGCGCCCCGACGGCGACCACTTCGACTCGCTCGGGACCGACGAGGAGGCGCTCCCGACGACGGCGGACGACGGGCTCCCGCGGATTGACCCCGCGACGAGCATGGTTGAGATCCACCCCGGCACGTCGACCGAATCGGGGTCGCTCGCGGCGCTCGCGAAGCGGTTCGAGGCGATCGGCGAGAAGCTCCGAACCGGCGAGCCGCTCGCACCTCACGAGCGGAACTACGTCGGGTACGACGCGATCCAGCTCATGCCGGTCGAGCCGCTAACGCAGGCGTACGGGCGCCAGTGGTACTGGCGCCCCGGCGGAACGTACGAGCCCGGAGACGGCGAGAACGCTCGCGGGTCCGGCCCGGAGCGCGGCGGCGGGTCGGACGACGCGCCAGTCGACCCCGCGTCGGCGTTCGACCGCGAGCGCGACCTGGAGCGCGCGAGTGTCGGCGTCGAGCGCCCCGACCAGACCAACTGGGGGTACGACGTCGTTGTGAGCGGCTTCGGAGCGGCGAACCCCGCGATACTGGAGACGGGACGGCCCGACGAGCTCGTCGAGTTCATCGCCGCCTGCCACGGGATGCCCGACCCGATCCGGGTCGTCTTCGACGTCGCGCTCGGGCACGCGGACGAGGCGGCGGCGGAGCTGCTTCCCGACCCGTTCTTCGAGGGGCCGGGGATGTACGGCCTCCACCTGAACTACCGCCAGCCCGTCGTTCGGGCGATCATACTCGAGTTACAGCGCCGGAAAGCGAACTTCGGCGCCGACGGCATCCGGATCGACGGCGCGCAGGACTTCACGTACCACGACGAGGAGACCGGCGAGCAGGTCCACGACGACGCGTTCCTCGCCGAGATGGACCGGGTGACCCATGAGGTCGCCGGGACCGAGTACCGCCCGTGGATGATCTACGAGGACGGCCGCCCGTGGCCGCGGGAGGACTGGGAGCTCGCGTCGACGTACCGCACGCTGATCGAGCAGCACCCGCACGCGTTCCAGTGGTCGCCGGTGACGTTCGCGCACAACAAGCCCGCGCTCCTCACGTTCTGGGCGACGAAGTGGTGGCGCATGCGCGAGGTCGGCGAGATGGGAAGCCAGTGGATCACCGGCGTCGCGAACCACGACACGCTGCGGCGCGGCTCGCAGGTCGAGGTGACCGACGACTGGGGCGGCGCGCTGATCAACCCGTACCTCGCCGACTCGCCGCCCGAGACGATCCGCGAGGCGTACGACAGCCCCGCCGCGCTCGTCTGGTTCCACGTCGCGATGCCGGGCGTCCCGATGGACTTCCTCCACGCGAACTACCGGGCGCCGTGGGGGTTCGTCAGGGACACCGACCCGACGTGGAACGTGAAGGTCGTCGCCGAGGAGGCGCCGTGGATCGACTGGCACGTCCCGGAGGGGGCGTACGGCGAGCGCGACTCGTTCACGCGCTTGAAACAGCTCGGATTCGAGACGCGCGCCGAGCTGAGGGAGTTCGTCACGACGCTCGCGGCCCTGGTCGACGCGACCGACTACGACCTCGACCTGATCGCGGAGCTGCTGTCGGTCAAGGGCACCCCCCTTCGAGGTAACGCTCGCGGCGAACTCGCCGCCACCGACCTCCAAGCGTTCTCGTTCGCCTGGAGCGCCGACGTGGCCGAGTACCTCGTCTTGGACCGCTGGGAAGACGCTCAGGGCGATGCGCGGACCGCGTTCGACCGCCGCGTCCGCGAGTTCCGCCAGCCGCGGCCCTGGCTCCGCCGCGACGTCGACCCGGACCGCGGCGAGGCGTTCGGCTACCGGCATCCGACGGAGGGAACCGTGGTGTACCAGGCGCTCAGACGCGACCCCGACGGAGACGAGGCGCTGCTCGTCGCCTGCAACGTGGAGGGAACCCCAGTCGAGGTGTCGCCGACGGACGTCCTCGACGACCTCGGCGTCGCCGGGCGCGACGACGGCGGCGAGCGCGACGGGGCGCCCGACTGGACCGTCGCGCTCGCGGCGCCCGACACCGACGCCTCGGTGGGATCGGACGCGGGGGTCGTCACGATCGAGACCGCGGACGCGGTCGTCTGGCGCGCGGGCCGCGGCGACTGAGTCGGCCGCCTGGCCGCGACATCCGAGCCCCCCGTTCGGACGCAACGCTTGAGTCGGTGGGGGTCGCAGGGAGACGCATGCGATTCGACCGCTCCGACGGCGTGTTCTGCCACGTCACCTCGCTGCCGGGACGACACGGGATCGGCGACCTCGGCGACGGCGCCGCGGCGTTCCTCTCGTTCCTCGGCGACGCCGACGTCGACCACTGGCAGATCTGTCCGCTCGGGCCGACGATACACGCCGCCGGGGAGTCGCCGTACCAGTCGCCGTCGGCGTTCGCCGGCAACCCCCTCCTGATCGACCTCGACGGGCTCGTCGCCGACGGTTGGCTTGACTCGTCCGACCTCGAACCGGTCCCCGACTTCCCCGACGACCGCGTCGACTACGGCGCGGTCCGGGAGTACAAGCTCCCGCTGCTGCGCGACGCATTCGAGCGGTTCGACGCGGAAGCGGGAGAGGAGGACGAGGCGGACCTCGACGCGTTCCGCGATCGCGAGCCCTGGCTCGCCGACTACGCGCTGTTCCGGGCGCTGGCCGACGCGCGTCCCGAGGACACGTGGGTCGAGTGGCCGGAACCCATCCGAACCCGCGACCCCGAGGCGCTCGCCGAGGCGCGCGAGGAACGCGCGACCGAGGTCCGGTTCCGCGAGTTCGTCCAGTGGACGTTCGACCGGCAGTGGCGCGAGCTCCGATCGGTCGCGGCCGAGGAGGGCGTCTCGATCGTCGGCGACGTGCCGATATACGTCGCGCTAGACTCCGCCGACGTGTGGGCGAAGCCCGAGGCGTTCCGGCTCGACGAGGGGAACCGTCCGACCGCGGTCGCCGGCGTCCCGCCGAACCCGGGCGACGACGGACAGCGCTGGGGGAACCCCGTCTACGACTGGGATCGGCTCGCCGAGCGGGAGTACGACTGGTGGATCGCGCGGTTCCGGCGGCTGTTCGAGCTCGCCGACGTCGCGCGGCTCGACCACTTCCTGGGGTTCGTGAAGTACTGGGCGATCCCGGCCGACCGCGACGACCCGGCCGCCGGCGAGTGGCGGGAGGGGCCGGGGCGCGACCTGTTCGAGACGGTGGAGCGCGAGCTGGGACAGGCCCCGTTCATCGCCGAGGACCTCGGGTTCGAGGAGCGGGCGATGAACGAGCTGATGGCGGAGTTCGGCTTCCCCGGCATGCGCGTCCCCCAGTACGCCGACTGGTGCGAGGAGGGGAACCCGTACCAGCCGATGCACTACCCCGAGGGCGTCGTCGGCTACACTTCGACCCACGACACGGACACGTGGATCGGCTACTTCGAGGACCTCCCGGAGCGCCAGCGGGACTGCTTCCGGTACAACGTCGGCGCCGACGGCGACCGCGCGCCCGAGTGGGAGATCATCGACGAGGTGTGGGACTCCGAGGCTGTGCTCGCCGTGACGACGATGCAAGACCTGCTCGGGCTCGGCAGCGAGTCGCGGTTCAACGAGCCGGGGACCGTCGACGGCAACTGGGAGTGGCGCGTGACTCGGGACGACCTCGACGACGAGATCGCCGACCGCCTGTGGGAGCTCGCCGGACGGCACGTCCGGTAACGCGGTGTTCGGTGGCATCCTCCCGGACTCGCCACTCTTCCACGTCGCGGTGATCGCCGGAGCGACCGCGGCCATCTGGGTCGGCAGCGGGTGGCTCGAGGAGTCGGCCCAGACGCTCTCCGCGTACTACGGACTGCCGGCCGTCGTGCAGGGCTCGATCGTCGTCGCCGTCGGGTCGAGCTTCCCGGAGCTGGTGAGCGTGCTCGTCACCGCGCTCGTCGGCGTCTTCGACATGGGCGTGGGCGCGCTCGTCGGCTCCGCCATCTTCAACGTGCTCGTCATCCCCGCGCTGGCCGGGATCGGCGCCCAAGGCCCCTTGGAGTCCAGCCGGACGATCGTGTACAAGGAGGCGCAGTTCTACATGATCGCCGTCGCGGCGCTCGTCGTCACCTTCTCGCTCGCGGTCATCTACGTCCCGGTTCCCGCCGAGGCGATCGCGGGCGAGCTGACCCGGCCGCTCGCGCTTATCCCGCTGACGCTGTACGGGCTCTACCTGTTCATTCAGTACCAAGACGTGGGCGACGCCGACATCGAGACGGTGCGCGACGGTGTCGACGTCAGACGGGAGTGGGGGAAGCTCGCGGCCGGACTGCTCGTCATCGTGGTGACCGTCGAGCGGCTGGTCGCGTCGGTGGAGTCGCTCGGCACGACCTTCGGCATCCCGGAGTTCCTCGCGGGCGTCACGATCGTCGCGGCGGCGACGAGCCTCCCCGACACGCTGGTGAGCCTCCGGACGGCGCAGGAGGGGCGCGGCGCGACGAGCCTCGGGAACGTGCTCGGCTCGAACACGTTCGACCTCCTCGTCGCCATCCCGCTTGGCGTGCTCATCGTCGGCCGCGTTGAGGTGAATTTCTCGACGGCCGTTCCGATGTTCGGGGTGCTCACGGCGGCGACGGTCCTGCTGTTCGCGGCGCTCCGGACGGACCTGTCGCTCACGAGCCGCGAGTCGTACATCCTACTCGCGACGTACCTGCTGTTCGTGGCGTGGATGATCGCCGAGACGGTCGGCGTAACGAGCCTCCTGCGGGGGGTGTGAGCGCCTACCGAGTCCGACCGATGATGAAGTAGAGCACGAGGCCCAGCAGCGGCGCGAGGAAGGCGACGATGGCCCAGAGGAACGCGGGCTGGTCGCTACGCTGCTGCGCGTCCGAGTAGATCCAGACGATGATGGCGAGCTGTACGAGCAGCACCAGCAGACCGAACAGGAAGGCGATCCCGCCGGCCAAGGCCTCCTGGAGCAGTATCGGGGACATCGGCCGATATCACTCGGGGGCGTAATAAGTGTCTTTGGGGCCCGGTCCCGCGCCGACCACGAACCGTTTTGGTCCGGCGGCCCTCCGATCCGCGCATGGACCTGCCAGTCGACGCCGAACGACTCCGCGCGGACCTGGAGGCTAACGCGGCGTTCGGACGCGTGGAGTACGACGACCCGGAGAGGCGCGGACGGACGAACCGGACCGGGAGCGAGGCGAACGCGGCCGCGCGAGACCGGCTGGTGGAGCGCCTGGAGGCGGCCGGCCTCGACGTCGCGGTCGACGGAGTCGGGAACGTGCTCGGAACGTGGGTCCCCGACTCAGCGGACCCGGAGGCTGCTCCCGTCGTGAGCGGGAGCCACCTCGACAGCGTTCCTGAGGGCGGGATCTTCGACGGACCGCTCGGGGTGTACGCCGCCTTGGAGTCCGTGCGCGCGATGCGGGATGCGGGCGTCGAACCCGCGCGACCGGTCGGCGTCGTCAGCTTCACCGAGGAGGAGGGGGGCACCTTCGGGGAGGGGCTGCTCGGGTCGTCGGTGGCGGCGGGCGAGACGGCCGTCGACGAGGCCCTCGCGTACGAGAGCGACGCCTGCGAGACGCTGGACGAGGCGCTCGACCGGATCGGCTACCGCGGCGACGACGCGATCGACCCCGCGTCGTGGGCGGCGTTCTACGAGCTCCACGTGGAGCAGGACACCGTCTTGGAGGAGGCGGGCGCCGACGCCGGCGTGGTGACGACGATCACGGGGATCACGCACTGCGAGGTGACGGTCGAGGGCGAGGCGAACCACGCCGGCGCGACCGCGATGGGCGACCGGACCGACGCGCTCGCGGCCGCGAGCGAGTTCGTCCTCGACGTGGAGGCGGCCGCGAACGACGTCGTCGACGAGTCGAGCGTCTCCGCGGTCGGCACCGTCGGGTCGCTCTCCGTCTCGCCGAACGCGACGAACGTTGTTCCGGGCCACGTCGAGGCCGGCGTCGACGTGCGCGACGTCGAGACCGAATCGATGGACGCGATCGTCTCGGCCGCGCGCGAGTCGCTCGCCCGACTGGAGCGCGAACGGGGGGTCGAGACGTCGTTCGACCGCCCCTTCGACGTGGCGCCGACGCCGATGAGCGAGCGCCTCCGAGAGGCCGCCCACGCCGCCGCGGCGGACGCCGAACGGGACGCGCTCGACCTCCACTCCGGCGCGGCACACGACGCGATGCGCGTGGCCCGCGTCACCGACGCCTCCCTCCTCTTCGCGCCCTCGCGGGACGGGATCTCGCACAACCCCCGCGAGTGGACCGACTGGGAGGACTGCGCGGCCGCGACCGAGGTGCTGGCGGGGGCGCTGACGCGGGTCACGGGCGACGAGGCGTAGCGGGGCGACTCGGGGTCGGATCGGACGACCGGACGTCACAACCGTTTTGGCGGTCGGCTGCGAGCGGCTAGCGTGAGACGTCCACTCGCGTCGCCGCCGTCGCGCTCGGCGTCGTCGCCGCCGCCGTTGCCACGATCGTCGAAACGACGGGCGTCCTCGGCGGCTGGCCCGACCTGGGTGGCTACCCCGCGACGCTCGTCGTCGGGCGGGCGCTGCTCGTTGTCGCCGCGGGGGCGCTGCTGTACGGGTCGTACCTCCTCGCGGTCGGCGTCCTGATGCGGTCGGCGAACAAGCGGCGCGCGTACAACACGCGCAACCTCCTGCGACTCGCCTTCGGCTTCGTGGGGACGATCGCGACGCTCGCGGTGCTGACCGAGAACTGGCTCGGACTCCTGTTCTCGCTCGGGGTCATCGGCTTCGCGGTCACGTTCGCGCTCCAACAGCCCCTCCTGTCGCTGATCGCGTGGGTGTACATCACCGTGAAACAACCGTACGGCGTCGGCGACCGCGTCCGGATCGACGACGCGAAGGGAGACGTGATCGGCGTCGACTTCCTCGTGACGACGCTGTGGGAGATCAACGGCGAGCTCGTCACGACGAACCAGCCGTCGGGACGCGTGGTGACGGTGCCCAACAGCGTCGTGCTCTCCTCGAACGTCGTCAACTTCGGCGGGGGCGGCTCCCCCTACGTGTGGAACGAGGTCGGGGTCCAGGTCGCCTACGAGACCGATCTCGACTTCGCGCGCGAGGTCATGGCCGAGGAGGCGAGCGACCTGATCGGCGACGAGATGGCCGCCGGAATCGCGGCGTACCGGGAGGCGCTCGCCGAGACGCCCGTGGAGCTAGAGGTCCACGATCGTCCGACGGTGAACGTGACGCAGGGCGAGTCGTGGATGGAGCTTCGCGTTCGGTACCTCACGCATCCGCGTCGCGGGCAGCGCGTGAAGAACCGGCTGTACGAGCGGATCCTCGACCGTTTCAACGACGCGCCCGGTCGCGTGGCGTTCCCGGTGAGCCGAAATCGCTAGCGCGGAGGCGATCGAGCCGCCGCCGGACGGAGGTCGGTCGCCGTTCCGTCATGATTTATATACTGTAACTATTCGGTCGTCATCCGGCCGCCGATCCCGACGAAGATGCGATAATACGGAAACGGGCGGTATCGGGCCTATATGGGCCGTTAAATGAGGTGTGTGGTAACTTTAAACACGTCACATTTATATACTCTGGTGACTTACTATTGGTTAACGAATCGGCGAGCCCGGCACCAGTATTTCGGTCGGGAGTTCGATCGGAGAGAACCCATGACAGAAACACGTACGCGCGACTACGGCGGGGAGACGGAGCGAGAACGAACGAATCGAAGCGGAACGACCGAGACGGAATCCGAGGAAACGGAGTCGACGACGGCGGAGCGGACCACGACCTGCCCCGAGTGTAGCGGGAGCCTCATCACCGACACGGAGCACGGCGAGACGGTGTGCGACGACTGCGGGCTCGTCGTCGAACAGGACTCGGTGGACCGCGGGCCGGAGTGGCGCGCGTTCAACTCCGGCGAGCGGGACAGCAAGTCGCGCGTCGGCGCCCCGACGACGAACATGATGCACGACAAGGGGCTCTCGACGAACATCGGCTGGCAGGACAAAGACGCCTACGGCAAGTCGCTGTCGAGCCGGCAGCGCCAGAAGATGCAGCGGCTCCGCACCTGGAACGAGCGGTTCCGCACCCGCGACTCGAAGGAACGCAACCTGAAGCAGGCGCTCGGCGAGATCGACCGCATGGCCTCGGCGCTCGGCCTCCCGGACAACGTCCGCGAGACCGCCTCGGTCATCTACCGCCGCGCGCTGAGCGAGAACCTCCTGCCCGGCCGCTCCATCGAGGGCGTCGCGACCGCGTCGCTGTACGCGGCCGCCCGGCAGGTGGGGAACCCCCGGAGCCTCGACGAGTTCACCGCCGTCTCCCGCGTCGAGAAGATGGAGCTCACCCGGACGTACCGCTACGTCATCCGCGAGCTCGGGCTTCGCGTCCAGCCTGCGGACCCCGGGAGCTACGTCCCGCGGTTCGTCTCGCGGCTGGAGCTCTCCGAGGAGACCCAGCGGCTGGCCCGCGAGCTCCTCGACGGCGCGAAAGAATCCGGCATCACGAGCGGGAAGTCCCCGGTCGGGCTCGCCGCGTCCGCAGTGTACGCGGCCGCGCTCCTCTCGAACGAGAAGGTGACCCAGAGCGAGGTGTCCGACGTGGCCGACATCAGCGAGGTCACCATCCGGAACCGGTACAAGGAGCTCCTCGAAGCGAGCGAGGGGCTGGCGGCCTAACACCGCCGTTCGATCCGTTCTCTCCCTGTCATTTTCTTCCCGCGTTCGAGCGCGTTCGAATAGCCCTCGCCACGTACGCTTTTAACCCGGCCGCGTGTACGGCAGGCCATGGTGGATGCGTTCGTCAGACTGGTCTGTCCGGAGTGTACGAAGGAATGGCAGGACAACCCCGCTGATCTCCAGAGCCTCCGCTCGAACTTCAGCTGCCCCGAGTGTCACGCGACCCGCCGGCTGACGGAGTTCATGCGGACCGAGCGCGACCTCGAGGCGGTCAAGCAGTTCCAGTAAGTCGCACGCGACCTTCGAAACCGAGTCAGCCCCGCGGCGGGACGGCTCTCCGTCTCGGGCCCCCTCAGCGGGCGCGTGCGAACGAATCCTTCCCGATCGATAACCCGAAAAGACCCGTCTACGCCTCGTATCCGGTGAATACGCAAAGTTGCATGGTAACGTGACTCAAGATAATAATATAAACCTCCGGTAGCAAAGGGCTGTTACTCATGAAGAAGCAGGAGCTCATCCATCTTCACGGCCTTCTCGCGGAGGTACGAAAACAGTGCGAATTCTGGAACGAGGATATTGACCTCGAAGCCTACGAAGAACTTGGCGTCAAGCCGACATCGATTCACAAGTCGAAGACCGACCACAAAGCGGCCGTTTTTAAGCTGACCGAGGGAATCACGGAGCCGATGGAGGAGTCCGAATCGGAGCCGCTGGCCCCGACCGCAGACTGAAATTTCGTCCCGCTTCCTGTCCTTCCCCGCTCGCCGAGCGGTAGCCGTACTCGCGGGCTCGCCTCCCGCGCAGTCGACGCTCGCGTAGTCGGCACTCTCTCAGTCGGTAGTCGCCCAGTCGGTAGTCGACCCGGTGGATCTCTCGGCCCGCGAGAGCGACGTCCACACCAAGGGCTGTCCGACTCGCTCCGGTCCACGGTCTCGCTCGGGGTCGCCGGCGCGTTACGGCCCGTCGTCGGGTAGCGACTCCGACTCGTCGTCCCCCTCGTCGTCCGTTTCGAACTCCTCGACGTCGAGTACCTTCAGGGGGATGTTCCGGAGGCGCTGGCCGATCTCCTTGCGCGCGACCCGGCTGGCGTGTTCGGCGCGTTCGACGTTGAACACGTCCATGCGGAGTTCGAGCGCGACGAGCGCCTCGTCGGCGGCGACGAAGGCCGGCGGCAGCTCCTCGCCGGCGGGAGACGTGCGGCTCCCGGTCTCTATCTCGACGTAGCTGAGGTCCGGATTCAGCATCTCGCCGGTCTTCGAGATCGCGATCCGGACGGCTTCGTCCGCGGTCCCGACGTCGTACACCGGGACGGCGGCCTCCACGACGACTCGGCAGTCCATCACGGTGACGTGTACCACACGCGCGAGTATGAAACTTCGGCCGACAGGTCGAAACGTCGAAACGACGACCGCGCGCGAGCGTCCCGACTCACTCGCCGCCCGCCCGGAGGTAGTAGAACACGTACGTCTGGGCGTATCCGGCGTATTCGCCGCCGAAGCGCTCGCGGATCGCCCGCGACGTCTCGACGTAGCCGCCGCGCTCGCAGTCGGGGTAGTACTCCTCGATCGTCGTCCGGATCCAGGTGTCGAGCGGCACCGCCTCGAGGAAGCCGAGCGAGAACAGCAGCACGCAGTCGGCGACCTTGTCCCCGACGCCGACGAACCGGGTCAGCGATTCGCGCGCCTCCTCGTACGGGAGCTCCGCCGCCGCCAGCGGGTCCGCCTCGCCGGACGACACCATCTCGGCCGTCCGCTGCACGTAGGGCGCGCGGTAGCCCAGCGAGAGGTCGCGAAGCTCCGCCTCCGTCCGGGCGGCGAGCTGCTTCGGCGTCGGGAACGCGTGGTACGCCGCTCCGTCGAGTTCGACGACGTCGCCGTACGTCTCCCGGAGGCGGCGCTGCATCCCGTGGATCCGCGCGACGCGCATCTGCGCCGAGCAGATGAAGGAGATCAGACACGGAAACGCCGGATCGCGAGTGAGCCGCATTCCCTCGTACGCGTCGTACGCTCGTTCGAGCAGGGGGAGGTCGGGGGTCGCGTCGAGGATCGCGTCCAGGTCGTCGTCGAGCCGGAACAGGTGTTTGAGGAGCGGGACGGCGTCGATCGCCGACTCCCAGTGGAGCCTCCCGTCGTGGACCCCGCCCTCGTGTCTGACCCGCAGCGGGACGCGCTCGTCGACGACGCCGGGGATCGGGGAGACGACCGTCTCGTACCAGTCGTCGCCGCCGTGGGCGTGGAGGTCCGCGTACGTCTCGCCGTCCGCGCGGTTCCAGAGGTAGCTCTGACCGCTCTCGACGGTTGCCTGCAGATCGAACGGCCCGTCCAGGTCCGCGATATCTATCGCGCCTCGTTCCATTACCGATCTGAGAGGGTCGCAGCCGTATTCGGATTTCGGTACCGGCGGTGGCCAGCGACGTCGCGTCCGAGACGTCGGGACCGATCGGCGGCAACTCCCACGGGCGAAGCGGGGTTTTTGACCGGTCGCCACGTAGCGGGTGTATGCCGACGTACCGCCGGACGACCCGCGTGCCCGCCCCCATCGACGAAGTGTGGGCGTTTCACTCCACGATCGACGGCCTCCGCGCACTCACACCGGACTGGATGAACCTCCGGATCGCCGGCGTCGAGGGGCCGGACGGGGAGCCGGACCCGGCGGTGCTCGTCGAGGGATCGCGGATACGGATGTCGATGCGACCGTTCGGCGTCGGGCCCCGACAGCGGTGGGTCTCCCGAATCGTCGAGCGGAAGCCCGACGGCGACACCCCGGTCAAGGAGAGCGCGCGCTTCGTCGACGACATGGTCGGCGGCCCGTTCCGTCGGTGGGAACACACCCACGCCTTCTACGCCGACGGCGAGGAGACCCTCCTCGTCGACAGCGTCTCGTACCGGCTCCCGCTCGGCCCGCTCGGCGACGTCGCCGGCCCCCTCGCGAAGGTCGGGTTCGAGGGGATGTTCCGCGACCGACACCGGCGGACGATCGAGCGGTTCGAGGCGTAACGGTCGTGGAAGCGGGCGGTTCGCCGGTTCAGGCGGGAGCGGCCGCCGTCTCCGCTCCGAAGGTGAGTTCGAACACCGCACCGCCGTCGTTTCGGACCTCGAGCACCCAGCCGTGGGCGTCCGCGATCCGGTCGACGATCGCGAGCCCGAGCCCCGAGCTCCCGGCGGTCGAGAACCCCGAGTCGAACAGCGAGTCGCGCGCGTCGGGCGGTACCCCCGGTCCGTCGTCAGCGACGTACAGCCCACGCGCGCCCGAGCCATCGCCGTCGGTTCCCACTTCGATGTTGACATCGGGCCCGCCGTGGTCGACGGCGTTCCAGAAGAGGTTCTCGAACAGCTGCCGCAAACGCTCCGGATCGGCTTCCACGTGACCGACGTCGTCCCCGACCGTCAGCGTCGCCTTCGGCGCCCGCACGCAGTCCCAAGCGCCCTCGGCGAGCGACGCCACCGGGACGGACTCCGTCTCGTCGATCGCGTCGCCGCGCTTCGCCAGCATGAGGAGGTCCTCGATGAGCGTCTCCATCCGGTGTACCGCGCGTTCCATCGCCTCGTACTCCGCGCGCGCGACGTCGTCCTCGACGAGGTCGAGGTACCCGGAGAGGACGTTGAGGGGGTTCCGGAGGTCGTGAGAGACGACCGCGCTGAACTGCTCGAGCCGTTCCGTCTGGCGACGGAGTTCGAGCCGGCGTTCGTTCCGCGCGAGGGTGTGCGCTATCAGGTCGCCGAAGGTGCGGTACGCGGCGACTTCGTCCTCGGTCCACGCTCGCGGTTCATCGGTCTCTAACGCGAGGACGCCGATGAGCTCCCAGTCGCTGACGAGCGGGACGTGAACCGTCGCCGGCGGGGCTCCGTCCCCGGCACCCGGAACCGAACCGGCGTTCGCGCCCGGGGGCGATCCCGTGTCCGACAGCGGACCCTCGTCGGTCGGGGTCGCGTCCCCGGATTTACCGGCGGAGATCGGTGGACGGACGACGTTCTCGAACGTGGACAGCGCCTCGGGACCCGGAAACTCCGCGTACGATTTCGAGCCGGGGTCGCAGTTCCCCGAGGACCAGTGATACGCCGGCTCGAACGCGTCTCCAGCGTCCAAGTAACAGATGATTCGGTCCACCTCGACCTGCCGGCCGACCTGCTCCATCGTCCAGACGATTTTCGTCTCGACCTCGTCCGACCGAGTGCTCATCAGCGTGGTACCGGCGTCCAGCAGCGCCTCCCGAAGCCGTACGACGTCGTCAGCGCCGAGTCGCGTCAGCGCGGGTTCGATCGCGTCCCGGAGGCGCTCGACGAGTGAGTCGGTGCAACTTCCGTCAGTTTCCGCTCGCTCGTTCGGATCGACGCGGACGATGTCGTCCGCGCCCGCGTCTATGACGGTGCGGGTCAGTTCGACTCCCGGCTCCTCCACGGCGACTATCACCGGCACGCTCTCGGGGGTCGCCGCGAGGCGTCTCCGAACGTCTCCCGACGCGAGGGCATCGGCCGTGGTGACTATCCCGCAGGCGTCGGCGAGCGGCGACCGCTCCTCCTCCGCGGCTGGCGCTAGCGCCGCCGGGGCGGCCACCCCGTACTCCGGCGTCCGGGGGGCGCTCCACGCGTCCGCGACCGCTTCGCGGACGCGGCGGCGGACGTTCGTGTCGTCACCGACGTAGACGACTGCGGAACGACGAGGCATACAGATAGGTCCGGCCGATAACATTTCAACGTTAACGCCCGAATATCGGCCGTGAGAACGTTAGCTCGCCGTCCCCGTCGACGTCAGCGCGATCCCAGCGAGGACGACGGCGCCCCCTACCAGCGTGATCGGAGTCGGAACCTCGGCGAGAAGGACCAACGCGAGCACGGTCGCGCCGACCGGTTCGCCCAGCAGCGACACGGACGCAACGCTCGACTCGACGTGCGCGAGCGCCCAGTTGAGCACGGTGTGACCGAGCAGTCCCGGGCCCAGTGCGAGCCCCGCGAAGAGCGCCCACTCACGGGGTGGATACCCGCCGAGCGGATGCCCCTTCGCTAGCACGACCGCGAAGAGCGCCACGGTACAGACGCCGTAGACGACGACCACGTACGGGACGAGCGAGACGCGCTGCCGGAGCGAGCGACCGGCGAGGACGTAGCCGGCGGCCGTCACCGCGCCGAACAGCGCCAATCCGTTCCCGTAGAGTGGTCGCGGACCGACGAGCACTCCGCCGAGGAGGTCGCCGACGGACATCGCGACCATCCCCGCGACCGCGACAGCGATGCCGAGGGCCATTCGGCGCGTCACGCGCTCTCGGAGGAGCAGCCACGCGCCGAGCGCGACGAACACCGGCTGCGCCTGGACGAGCGTGACGCTCGCCGCGACACTCGTCCATTCCAAGCTCTCGAACCAAGCGGCGAAGTGGAGCGCGAGCGCGACCCCCGACAGCGTCGCGAACGCGAGATCGCGGCGGCCGATTCGGACGAACTCGGTCCGATACCGCCAGATTGCGGCCGGGAGGAGCGGTAGCGTCGTGAACAGGACGCGGTAGAACGCGGCCACCGAACTCGGCGCCGCGCTGAGCCTGACGAGAATCGCCCCGGCGCTCACGGCGACGACCGCGGTCGCGAGGGCGGCCGTCGGTGGGACGCGAGGGTCGGCGGACATCGTCGTCGGTCGTTTCGCCCCCCGTCGCTTACGGGTTTCGGGACGAGTCGTCGCCTTCGGTAACGTGCCGACGGAGATTTGCGACTCCGGTTCGAACGGCGACGCATGTGCGCTGACACGTTCGGCGTGGGGATCCACCTCACCGATACGGAACTCCAGTTCGTCGTTCACGTCCCGTCGGACGTCGACTCCGGGTGGACCGACCCCGAGGCGTTCCAATCGTTGGTCGCAGAGACCGTCTGGGACCTGCTCGATCAGCAGGCCGTTCTCGGGACCATCGCCGAACGGTTCGAGGCAGAGACGACCGTCACGCTGGGGACGGTCACGCTCGAATCGGACGGTACCGTCGTGTCACACGAGCTCAACCCCCCGACTTCAACGCCGGAGGACGAGACGGAGTGAATCGGACGGGACGAACGCGTCCACCGGTCAGTCGTCGCCGACCGTCCCCGGTCCGCCGTCCGGATCCGTCTCGTCCGCCGACGCCGCGAGGACGGCCCCGACGACCCACATCCGATCTCGATCGTACGCGGTGAGATCGTACCGCGTCGAGCCGACGGTCTCCCCCCACGTGTCGAGCACACCGAGCCGCACGAGCCCCGACAGCGTCGCGCCGAGCGTCCGCGGCGTCGTCTCCGGGTCGGAGAGGGCGGCGTGGACCTGCCGCGACTGGGGGTAATTCCGCGTACAGCGCTCCAGCCCCTCGCGCGCCTCTGCCCAGTGGCGGCGCACGTACCCGAACGTCGTCGGGTCGTCACGGTGCAGTCGGTCCAGGGCTCCCGCGACGGGATGGTCAACGCTTCCCACGTCGCCGGTCGGATCGAACAGCGATCGGACGTCCGCGGCCACTTCGGGACGATACGAACACCCGACGACGACATCGTCGACGCCGGACAGCCCGCGCAACCCCGTTACGAACGACCGAGCCGCAGCGACTCCTCTGTCGGTCACCACCGGAACGATGTCGTCAACGACGATCGAGGGCACTTCCCCCTCGGAATCGGCGACGTACGTCGAAACGGCGTCGACCACGCGATCGAGCTCGGTGGACGCGTCAAGCATCGTGTACGCGAGCCGCCGTCCCGGAACGACCTGTGTCGTCGCCGTCGATCCCCGGGTGGTGTCGCTCGCGGAGACGATCGCCTCGCTGGAGGGCCCCGACCCGGGCGAGTCGCGCCACCCGCGTCGCCACTCCTCGATTCCGGTTCCGAACAGCACGGAGATCACTCGTTCCGACGGCACATCGTCACGAACCGGTGGCTGCCCCGTCGCGGACAGTCGCACCGTGACGTCGTGATCAGGGTCCGTCGGAACGGCCATGTGTGACGTTAGCTTCAGCGACAAAATTCATAAACTTATGGGTAGACATCTCAATATTGAAATTCGGCTGCTTCGCGGCGATCGGTGACGTAAACTGGTCGCACGGCGGTTGCCGGGGTCGTACCACGGTCAACTCTGCCGACCGCTCGCGCTACGCGTCTCCAAAAAATCGTGTGGGGCAA
>NZ_NHPG01000015.1:0-2677 GCF_002252965.1 Halorubrum sp. Ea1 | reverse complement strand
TGGAGGAGGCCTTACACGAGGCGGGCGTGCCCGACTCGATCACGATCGAGATGGTCGTGCCGCCGCAGGACTCCGGCAGCAAGCAACAGCAGCTCCGGACCGCGATCAACGCTGAGGAGTCGGACCCGGACCTCGTTCTGACGGACAACGGATGGACGATCCCGTTCATCGTCCGCGACGACCTGGTCAATCTCGAGGAGGAGATGGACGACGAGTTCATCTCTCGAGTCAAAGAGGAAGGTGTCCAGTCGATGATCGACACGGGGACGCACCCCGAGACCGGCGATCTGTACTCGATCCCGACCTTCCCGGACTACCCGGTCATCACCTACCGGAAGGACCTGCTGCGGAACGCCGGATACGGCGACTCGGACTTCGACACGTGGCGGACCGACCCGCCGACGTGGAAGGAGTTCTCACAGATCGTCTCCGAGGCGCAGACCTCTGACGTGGACTACGGTCACGTCTGGCAGGGGAACAACTACATCGGGCTGGCCTGCTGTACGTTCAACGAGTTCCTCACGAGCATGGGCGGCGCCTTCTTCGGCGGTGAGGACAACCTCTTCGGACCGATCGGTGACCGCCCCGTCACCCTCGACTCGGAGGAGTCGATCGACGGGATCGAAGCCGCAGTGGACCTCATCCACGGGGAGGGCCTCTCGCCGATGGACATCGCCGGGGTCTCCCCCCCGGAAGTGGCCGGCTGGATCGAACCCGACACGAAGAGCACCTTCGAGGCCGGGAGCGCGGTCACGCAGCGCAACTGGACCTACTCCATCGGCGGGGCCGTGAGCGCCTTCGAGGGGTCAGACATGGAGCTCGGCGTGATGCCGCTGCCGAAGGGCCCGAACGGGTCCTGGCACGCGCAGGGCGGATGGATCATGTCCATGAACCCGTACACCGACAACATGGCGTCCGCGAAGGAAGTGATCAAGGCGTGGTGGGAGGACTCGGTCCTCCAGCAGCAGTTCGACGCGGCGAACTACATGCCGCCGAAGCCGGAGCTGTTCAGCTACGTCGAAGAGAGCGACACGTACGGGCCGTACTTCGAGGCGCTCCAGTACTCGGCGGAGAACCTGATCCCGCGGCCGACGACCTCGGTGTGGCCGAACCAGCGGACGGTCGTCGCCAACGAGGTCAACTCGGCGCTCCGACAGGAGAAGACGCCCGAGGAAGCCGCGAGCGCGATGCAGGAACAGATCGCCGCAATCGAAGAGCAGTCGGGGTGACGGCGTCCGATTGACCGGCTCCCCTCCCCGGCGGCGTCGCGGGGGGAAGGAGTCGAAATACATGTAAAACAGCCAACAATGATAAATATTCGCACGGAAAACAGGCGGGCGATGCTCGTACCACAACGGCGGGCAGTCACGGGGGGTGTTGATCGCCGTGGCAACTGAACAGGGCAGGACGCAGATGTCGGGCGGGNNCTGCTCACGAACACCAACGCGCTGGCGCCGGCGGCGTTCGTGGACCCCTCGTTCCAGACGCCGGTTTTGGAACAGGCGCTGTTCATGACGATACTGTTCGCCGTGTTGAGCGTCACCGGCGAGACGCTGCTCGGGTTCCTCTACGCCATGCTGATGAAAGCCGAGTACAAGGGCCGACGGCTCGTTCGGCTCCTCATCATCCTGCCGTGGGCGATCCCGATCGTCATTCAGGGAATGATCTTCTTCCTGCTGTTCCGGCCCGGGTACGGGCTGTTGACCGAGCCCCTCCAGCAGCTCGGAATCTTCTCGAATCTGCCTCTCAACACCACCTTCGACAGCTTCGTCATCGTGACGGTGGCGGACATCTGGAAGACCTCGGCGTTCATGGCCCTCCTGATCTTGGCGGGGTTAGAGAGCGTCAACCAGGACCTCTACGAGGTGGCCGACGTGATGGGCGCGTCGCGCTGGCAGCGGTTCCGATACATCACGTTCCCGCTGGTCTTCCCCGTGTTGATGGTCGCGATGCTGTTCCGGACGATGGGCGCGCTCCGGGTGTACGGCATCATCGAGTCGACCACGGTCGGCTGTTCGACCGTCCCGTCGATGACCTGTCTCGTGACGCAGTTTATGTTCGGGTCCGCGACGCTGTACGGCTCCGCGGCCGCCGTGAGCGTCCTGATCGCCATCGTCGTGGGACTGTTCATCATGGTGTACCTCGGATTCATCCGACGGAGCAACCAGAGCCTGGGGTTAGCGTAATATGAGCATCGACGCACGCAACCACGACGACGCGGAAACGTTCGACGGCTCCGGCGACGGAACCGGCGACGAAGAGAACAAATCCCGCATCGCGCGGTGGGCCAACGACTGGATCCAGAACCCGGAGAAGGCGTACGCCGTGATGTTGGTGTTCCTCGGTGGAGTGCTGTTGACGACCTCGCTGTTCCCGCTGTACTGGCTGTTCAACGTCTCGATGGCGCCGCCCGGACAGACCGACATCCCGCTCCTTCCGACGACGATCGATCTGTCGGTGTTCATCCAAGTGTTCCAGCAGGTCCCGTTCGCGCGGTTCATGTTCAACAGCCTGTTTTACGCGTTCACGGTGACGGTGTTCGTGCTCCTCGTCGGAAGCCTCGCCGGGTACGCGTTCGGGCGCTTGGAGTTCCGCGGGAAGACGCCGCTCCTGTTCTCGCTGCTGGTGCTCAGCTTCTTCCCGCCGGCGACGCTGTTCATCCCGCTGTTCCGGGCGT
>NZ_NHPG01000024.1:0-14612 GCF_002252965.1 Halorubrum sp. Ea1 | reverse complement strand
TGTTGATAAAACGGCGGGGGGAACAGGGGGGGCGTGTCGGGTGAAGGTACTGCGGGTGAGGCGACGACGGCCGTGACGAGCGATCGTGCTCGCTGGGGGTTGCTCGTGGGCGCGATTCTGATGTCCGTGTCGCTTGCCGCGTACGAGCTCGTCCCGGCGAGCGTGACGCCGCTTATTCGAGGGTCGTTAGGGGTGAGCGCGTCGGAGGCCGGCCTCCTCGTGAGTGTCCTGTTCGGGACGGCGGTTCTCGCGAGCATTCCCGTTGGGGTTGTGCTCGACCGGACGAACTCCCGGTACGCCATCGCGGTGGCGGTCGGGCTCTTGCTCGTTGCCGGCGCGTGGGGGTGGTGGGCCGCGACCGGTGGCGCGTATTGGTCGCTCGTCGCCTCACGCGTTCTCGGTGGGGTTGCCTACGTTGTCGTGTGGAACGCGGGGATCGATATCGTCGGGCGGTCGTTTGATCCTGCGAGGCAGGGGACGGCCGTGGCGACGTTCACGGCGAGCGGGCCGGTCGGGTTCGCTATCGGGCAGGTTACCGGCCCCATCGTCGCCGAGGAGTTCGGATGGCCGGCGATCTTCCCGGTTTTTACGGGTATCGCGTGCGTAGGGTTACTGATTTTCTGGCCGATGAGCCGCGGCAGTGGACACGCGACCGGGACTGCGGCGCCGACGCTCGCGGATCTTGGCCGTGTTGTGATGGATCGCCGCGTTTGGACGGTCGGCGTGCTCGGGTTTCTCGGGTACGCGCTGTATCTGTTCGTGAACAGTTGGGCGCCGTCGTATCTCACGGAGGACTTGCAGTTGTCGTTGGAGTTGAGTGGTGCGCTCGTCGCGCTGTTTCCGGCTGTGGGTGTGGTTTCTCGGGTGACTGGCGGCGTGCTTTCGGATATCTTGTTCGGCGGTCGTCGCCGCCCGGTCGTGTTGCTGTCGTTTCTCGTGGCGACGCCGGTCATCGCGGGGTTTACAACGATTCGAACGGTTCCTGTTGTGGTCGCGGCGCTGCTTGTTGCCGGGTTCGCGATCCAGCTGTGTCTCGGACTGGTGTTCGCGTACGTCCGTGAACTGGTTGCGCCGGCTGTCGCCGCGACGGCTGTGGCGTTCCTCACGAGCGTTGGCCTTGCAGGGGCGTTTCTCGCGCCGATCGCTGCGGGGCGGCTCATCGAAGCGTCGAACTACGAGACGGCGTTTCTCGTCGCTGGCGTCCTCGGAGTGCTGGGAACGCTCTTGGCGTGGTTCGCGCCGGAGTCAGAGACGGCGTAACCACGATCACCTGTAGCGTGACGGTGAGGGGTGGCTGGATATCGTCGGTCCTGCCGATCGTGGCGTGACCGACCTTGTCGGGGTTCTCGGCTCGGGGTCGCGGAACTGCGAGTGCTACGCTGTTGCTGGTCACCCTGAGAACGTGAGTCCTTGCAGGTTTCGTGTCGGGTATGCCCGGGGCAGTGCGGGTGCTCACACTTCACGGTGCGTGTCGCTACAGTCGGCGTACGCGAGCTCCTGCATCCACGCGTCGGCGTGATCGTGTGTCACGGCCGTCGTGTACCGGTTCTCGGTGTCCCACACGTATCGGTAGAACTAGTCCATCCGGTAAATGCGGTTTTGCACGGTGGTTTCGGCGTACCCGTTCGCTTTCTTCGAGCCGATGCCGAACGCGAGCAACCACTTGATCGCGGCTTCGCGTTCGGTCCGGTAATCGACGCGTTGCCGCTGGGAGAGCCGCTCGGCGGTCGGTTCTGGGACGACGGCGAACTCGCTCAGATCCATCGCTGGACCCTCCGTGAGCGTCCTGCGAGTCGGATTGCAGGGCAAATGTTTCTAATCGCTGTACTGCGTCGGGGTGTCCCGACAGCCAGCGTCACAGTAGTGGTGAGCCACTTGGGTTTTGATCAGTCCACGGGCTCGAAATCGCAGGACGACGACGGCAAAAGGATGCTCCGGCGGGGATTTGAACCCCGGTCATTGCCTCGAGAGGGCAATATGATTGGCCGGACTACACTACCAGAGCGCACGCCTGTTCGACGCATTTTCGGATACGATTGGATATTGTAAAACAGTTCCGTTTCGACGGTGCCGTGCGCCGGTTTACCGTGACTCGGGGTCTCCCGACCGAGGCGAGACTGACGGGCCGAGAACGCGGGACGACGCGGCGCTCAAACGTCGACGGCGAACGGAGCCGACTCGGTCGCGCCGTCGGCGACGGCCGCGAGCAGATCGGCGACGGCGTCGAGGTCGTCGAGATCGACGACCTCCACGGGCGTGTGCATGTACCGGTTCGGGATCGAGACGTTGAGCGACGGGACGCCGCCTCGCGCGGTGTAAAAGGCGTCGGCGTCGGTGCCGGTCCGGGAGCCCGCCGCCTGCAGCTGGACGGGGACGTCGGCGTCCTCCGCAGCGTCGCGAGCGAGGGCGACGAGCGACGGGTGGTTCGCGCTCCCGCGGCCGATCACCGGGCCGGCGCCGAGCTCGACCGGGCCCTGGCGTTCGCGGTCGACGTCGGGGTTGTCGGTGGCGTGGGTGACGTCGACGGCGACGAACGCGTCGACGTCCTCGAGGTCGACGCCGACCATCCGAGCGCCTCGGAGACCGACCTCCTCTTGGACCGTGGAGACGGCGTAGACGGTCGCGTCGGCGTTGCGGTCGGCCGCGCGGCGGAGCCCCTCGGCGGCCGCCCACGTCCCCGTGCGGTTGTCGATCCCGCGGGCGGCGATCCGGTCGCCGACCAGCTCCTCGCAGTCAGTCGAGAAGGTGACCGGGTCGCCGACCTCGACGTGCTCGCGGGCCTCGGCGGCGTCGGTCGCGCCGATGTCGACGAACTGTCCGGCGATCTCCTCGTACTCCTCATCCGACTGATCCCGGAGGTGGATCGCGGTCTGGCCGATCACGCCTTGGACGGGCTCGTCGGCGTGGACCGTGACGTGCTGGCCCTTCGAGACGGTGCGATCGGCGCCGCCGATCCGCGAGATCCGGAGAAATCCGTCGTCCAGAACGTCGCGAACGATGAACCCGATCTCGTCGGCGTGGCCGGCGAGGGCGACCGTCGGCGCGTCGGGGTCGCCCCGGTGGACGGCGACGGCGTTGCCGTAGGCGTCGACGGAGACGTCGTCCGCGAACCCTCGGACGTAGTCGGCCCAGACCCGCTGGCTCGGGGTCTCGAACCCGGAGGGACTGGCGGTCGCGAGCAGGTCGTCGAGGAACGTCCGGCCGCTCTCGTGCATGCACGCGAGTGACCGGGCGCCGGGCAAGAAAGCGCCGGTCCGCGCGTTCGTCGGAACGAATTCGTCCGGCGGGCGAGCGACGAGACCGCACCGGCCGCCGGCGACCGCGCCGCCACGCCTAAATCGTTGCCGTGCGAACGACGGGATATGGCAGATTCGTCAGTCACGCTGTTGGAGATCCACCTCGGCGACGGTGACATCGAGATCGGGCCGTTCGACCTGTTCAATGCGGGCGACGAGTCCGCGACGGACGCCGACTCGGAAGCAGAGGCGGAGGCGGAAGCGGAGGCGGACGCCGACGCCACCGACGACGACTCCGACGGCGGCGTTTCGGCGCGATCGGTCGCCGGTCTCCTGCTCGCGCTCGCCGCGCTCGTCGCAATTGCGGTCGGCGTCGTGAAGCTCCGCGGCGACGACGAAGTCCCGTCGGGCATCGCCGGCGACGAGTGACCGGAGCGACGCGGGCGCTCGCCGCCGAACCAACGCGGGCGCTCGTCTCCGAACCAACGCGGGCGCTCGTCTCCGAACCGACGCAAGCGATTTGAGGCGCGCACCCGTCTCCTTCGTATGGACATCCTCCGAAGCCTGCGCGCGGTCTCCGAGGCGTCCGGCACCGGCGTCGTCGACTGGGACCGGGCCGCGGCGGCCGCGAAGGCGAGCACGGACCCCGGCTCGGTCGCGCTCACACCGGGCGAGCGTGAGGGGTACGCCGCCGACGTCCGCGACGCCCGCACGCGGCTCGGCGAGGTCGCGGGGATCGCGTTCGACGTGCCCGACGAGATCGAGGTGCAGAATCGTCACCACTGGATCGACGCGAGCGTCGACACGTTCCGGAACGTGATGGCGCCGATCGAGGCGGCGGCGACGGGGCAGGCGAGCGCTCCCGGCGACGGGCGGCCCGCAGAGGGCGACTGGACGAGCGAGGGTCCGCTTGACCGGGTCCCGGATCCGTTCGGCGGAGGGCAAGGGAGCGCCGGCGGTGCCGGGGGCTCCGGTGAAATCGACGGTTTCGGCGGTCCGGGCGGTCCGATAGCCGCGTTCTCGCGCGACGTCTCGCGGATCGCCAACACCGGGACGATGGCGTTCGCGCTCGGCTTCCTCGCGCGGAACGTGCTCGGGCAGTACGACCCGCTGCTGCTCGCGGACGAGCCGGACGCGGACCACGGGCTCTACTTCGTCCACCCGAACATCGTGCGCGTCGCGGCGACGCTCGACGTCGACTACCCCCGGTTCCGCCGGTGGATCGCCTTCCACGAGGTGACGCACGCGGCCGAGTTCGGCGCGGCGCCGTGGCTGCCGGAGTACCTCGAGTCGCGCGTCGAGCGCGGCGTCGAAGGGCTCACCGCCGGCGAGGTGACTATCGGCGGGCTGGACACGGAGGCGTTCGCGGAGCTTCAGGCGGCGATGACGGCGGTCGAAGGGTACGCGGAGGTGCTGATGGACCGCGCGTTCGACGACGAGTACGCCGACCTGCGGCGCAAGCTCGACGAGCGCCGCGGGGGCGGCGGGCCGATCCGTCAGCTCGCGCAGCGCCTGCTCGGGCTGGGGATGAAGCGCCGCCAGTACGAGCGGGGCGCCGCCTTCTTCCGCCACGTCGCCGACGCCCGAGGGATCGAGGCCGCGGGCGCCGTCTGGGAACGCCCCGAGCATCTCCCGACCGCGTCCGAGCTCGACGACCCCGAGGCGTGGCTGACGCGGGTCGACCCGTGACGGCCGACGCCGCGGATCAGGACAGGTCGAGCGCTATCGGCGTCTCGCCGCCGAGGTTGTCGCTCACCGGACACCGCTGCTCGACGCGAGCGAGCCACTCCTCGCGGGTCTCGTCGTCGACCGGGTCGCCGTCTCCCGATCGCAGCTCCGCCTGAACCGACGCGCGGACCTCCTGAAAGCCGGCGCGCGAGTCGACGTCGGCGCCCTGGAACTTCGCCGGGTCGAGGTCGCCCTCGAGGTCGACGGTCAGTTCGGCGATTTCGATCGCCATCTCGTCCGCGACGACGCGGCCGACGATGCTCAGGCAGCCGCCGAGCGAGCCGAGCAGGTACTCGACCGGATTGGGGCCGGCGTCGGTGCCGCCGAGCGATTCCGGTTCGTCGATCACGAACTCGAAGTGGCGGGTCTCCGCGCGGACCCGGGTCCCCTCCTCCAGTTCGGTGCGGGCGTCGAACGTCGCGGTCTGCTGGGACGTGTCGCTCATACGCGTCGGTACGCGGCGCTCGGATATCAACGCGGGGGAGCGTTCTCACGTCCAGAGACCGGCTACGCCAGTCGCTTGTCGCGGAACGCCCGGATGACGTCTTGCCGGGCGATGATTCCGACGAGCCGGCCGTCGTCGTCGACGACCGGAACTCGATTGATGTCGGGGTCGTCGCCGACGAGCAGGTCGAGCACGTCGTCGATCGGAGCGTCGGGAGTCACCGTCGCCACGTCGGTGCTCATCACGTCGGAAATCGGGCGGTCGGCGTTCCGGATCATGTCCACGCCCAGGTCGAGGTCTCCCCACGGCGCCTTCACCTGATACGTGAGCGTGTCGACGAACGGGGGGAGTCCGATCGGGATCCACAGCGTCTCGTCGTCGGGCTCGAAGAGGTCGACGAGGTCCGACTCGGTGACGACGCCGACCACGCGGCCCTCGTCGTCGACGACGGGGAAGCCGCTGAACTCGTAGCGGGCGAACTTCTTGAACGCGTCGGCGACGTCGTCGTCGGGGGCGACCGTCTTCACCTCGGCCTCCATCAGGTCACGCGCTTGCATACGGTCGCTGACGCAGTCGGGGGCCGTAGGCGTTTCGACCGCCGAGAGATAAATCCGAATGACAATCGACTTACCAAACGGAACGATATATGTCAATCCGCGAGTGTTATTCGGTATGGACGACTCGCGGCCCCGCGGCGGCGACCCGTTCGCCGGGCCGACCGCGAGCGTCGACGACGCACAGCTCCGGCGGATCGGGGCCGTGCTCTGGGCGCTCGCGTTCTGCTCCGTGACGGCGGTGATCCTCTTTTCGGAGGGCCGCCTCGCCGGCCTCGGCTGGCGCGACGCGACGCTCATCGCCGTGCGGACGTTCGCCGGCGTCTTCGCCTTCTTCGCCGTGTTCCCGCTCATTTTAGCGGCGCTGTCGGTGCTCAGGCTGCGCTGAGGGAGTGTGGCGGTCGACGCGACCGAATCGGCGACATCGCCGGTCCCCGGACGGTCACTCTCCGGCCAGTGCGGTCGCGAGCGACGACGCTAGCTGTCGCCGAGCGCGTGAGTCCAATAAAGAAAGACCGCAAGGGGTCGGCCCGCGAGGGCCGATAGTTAGCGAGTGTGGTGAATCGCTGCTGCGTTACTCGGTACGCCGCGTAGCGAGGAGCGCAGCCGCGATGAGGGCCACGAGCGCGACGAGAGCGCCGAAGCCGGGCGTGGAGTCGTCGGTGCCGCCGTCGCCACCGTCTTCTCCGTCAGTGCCGTCTTCGCCGTCCTCACCGTCAGTACCGTCCTCACCGTCTTCGCCATCGGTGCCGTCCTCACCGTCGTCACCATCCATGCCGCCGTCGGCTTCGATGGTCAGGGTACCGGTGGCTTCGTCGTCGTCGGTGGCCACACCGTGCTCGTAGTCACCAGCGTCGAGCCCGGACGTGTCGGCCGTGAACTCGACGGTGGTGCTGTTGCCAGCACCGAGCGTGACTTCCTGACTGTCGAGCTCCTCGCCGTCAAGCGTGAGCGCGACAGACTGGGTGCCCTCTGCGCCGCCGGTGTTCTCGATCGTGGCCGAAACCGTGACCGAGTCACCAGCAGATGCAGTGGCTTCCTGCGGGCTCAGGTCCGAGACCTCGAAGGTCGCGGGCTCCTGAGTCTGCTCAACGAGGACCGCGTCCTCGTCAGCAATGCTCGAACCGCTGACACGGAAGTTGACGGTTGCATCGTCGCCGACTTCCCCTTCCGTCGTGTCGATCGTCGCTTCGAAGCTACCGTCCTCCGAAACTTCCGCGTCATCATCCGTCAGGATGAAGCCGGGCGAAACGCCGGACGCGGACCGGACACGAACACTGACCTCAGTGCCGGGCGCAACGTTAGTCGTGCCCGTGATGGCCGCTTCCTCACTGTTGGCGATTTCGACATCGCCGTCAGCGTTGGTGTTGTCGAAGGTCGCGTCGCGGTCTTCCAGCGTGAAGCTTGCCTCAGCAGAGGCACTCTCGTCGGCCGAGAAGTACGGGAACGCGTCCTCGGTGTCACCAACATCGTACTGGTCATCACCGGTGCCGAACTCGTAGCGGTCGTCTTCGTCCGTTACGTACTCGTAGGTGACATCGAACTCGTCACCGTCTTCGATGGACTGAGAGAATCCAGCGTCGTCCTCGCTCGTGTCGACCACGACGAAGAACTGACCGTCAGCGAAGTAGACGGTCGTGTCGCTGAAGTCAAGCTCAGCACCTTCCTGGTTTGCGGTCGCCGAGACCGACTCAACGTCGAAGTTCACACCCTCGAAGTCGTTGTCGATGAGGTTCTGGAGGCCCTCACCGCTAACGCCCTCGTTGAGCGAGTCGAGGTCGGCAGAGGTGTTCTCGGCAACGAAGCCCTCGACACCGTCGGCCTCAACCTGAATGACCATGCGGTCATCAATGGCAACTGTCTCGCTCGGAGTCACATCTTCGAGCAGGGCCTCAACGTCGTCAGCCTCGTCACTGTCGCCGGCGGGTGCCGTGTGAACGGTGACGCCGTCGATAGTCGGCTCGACGAGGTCGAGCGTTGCAAGGTCGAGCTCATTGTCGACAGTCAGTTCGTCATCTTCGTTGATAGCGAACTCACCGTCGGCGGTCGCGACCATCTCGTATTCGCCCGGCTGGGCCGGCCGGAGGAGAGTCGCGACTTCAAGCCCGTTTGCACGGAAGTCCTGTAAGCCGTCGAACGAGCCATCATCTTCGTCCTCGTAGGACGCCTCGTCAGGGTTGCGCTCGACGATGTCGTCACCGGACTGGTACGCGTCGTCCGACTGAGCCGTACCAAGCGTACGCGTGTTGATCTGGAAGGTTGCCTCGTCGTCATCGTCGTCGTCCTCCACACGGACGACATCGAAGAAGCCGACCTCTCCGTCACCGATGCCGATGTAGGCTTCATCAGTGTCCTCCAGTTCGACGGTGACTTCAACGACGTCACCAGCCGCGGCGGTGGTGATGCTCTCGTTAAAGTTAGCCGTCACGTCCTCTTCCTGAACCGTCACCGACGCCGTGTCGGTCGCTTCAGTGTCTTTGACTTCGAGATCGAACTCGTAGTCGCCGGAGTCGATGGACGTGTTGCTGAAGTTGGCGATGATCTCGTCGTCGCGGAAGCCCTCGACGATGATCTCGTCATCGTCAGCGTTGTCGTCGATGGCAACGTCGCCAACCGGGCTGTTGTCGCCCGCGAACAGCGCTTCGAGGTCGTCGTAGTCGAGACCGTCGGCGCTGATGATGACGTTGTAGCTGTTACGCTGCGATTCGGTGGTGAGTTCGGCTTCGGTCTCACCGTTGTCGTAGGAGTCGTCCTCCCACTCGGCGCTGAAGTCCTGGACGGTCAGCTCGAAGCTGTTGTCCCGGGTCTCAGCAAGGTCGCCGCCGCGGAGGAAGTAGTCGCCGCTCTCCAGATCCGAGGTGTCGAGGTCGATGAAGCCGCTCTCGTTGGGGGTGTACTCGGCCTCGAACGAACTCGAGGTGATCTCCTGCCCGTCGAACTCGTCGACCTGGCGCAGGGTGTACTCCGTTTCAGAGTCAAGGCCCGTCGCGTTGACGTCCTGACCCTGGTAGTAGATGGCCTGCGAGTCACCATCGACTTGGTAGGTGACAGTGCCGGAACCGGCACCGGTGTCACCGACCTCAACAGGCACATCAAAGGTGATGTCGTTACCCTCGACGTACGAGACGGTGACGGTGTAATTCGTATTTTGGCTATTCAGAGGGGCGGTAAGATCGTTATTGAAGTTGTTGAAGACTCCCGTGCCACCAGCAGAGATGGTCTGACTGCTGGTGTCACTGCTGCTGGTCGAGCCGAGCGAGACCGAAACATCAACGCCGGTCATCTCGGCACTGTTGGGGCCATTGTCAACCTCAACGACGATGTCGCTGGCGCTAACAGACTCGCCAGTGTTGAGTTCACTCGGGAGGTTGGTACCCTGCGTGACATCGCCCACGTTCAGCGTGACGAGTCCGGACGAGTAGTCACCACTCCCGTCGGAGACAATGTCTCCGTTGGAGTCAGTGACCGCCACCTGGTGGTCGTAGCTGCCAGCGTCCAGACCAGCGATGGCTGAGGATGCGTCGCCACCGTTAAAGGTGAACGACTGACTGCTACCGGGCGTGATGTCCACGCCGCTGATGTCGATCGTTTCGACGACTCCAACCCCATCAACGATGAAGGAGAGGTTCTCTCCGCCAACGTTGGTGGAGTTGAAGTTCTCAGAAGCGCTGCTATTAACGGATACTGTTACTGCCGGTTCAATGCCTGTGGTTTCTTCCGTAATCGACGTGCCGTCTCCAGCAACGTCGTAGGAAATGGTCGTCTGTCCAGAAGTCGCAGCCGCAGCAGGTGCTGCTGCAAAGCCGGCTGCGAACATGGACACGACCATGATCGCCGCGAAGAAGACCGCGTTGGCCTTCGTGCGTGTGTTATTGTCGTTTGTCATTGTTTGTGTTGTCTGTCTGCATCGACCACAGCAGCTTTCCCCTCACCTGACGCCCGATCTTCGTCGCCGCCGACAAGATCATCAAAGTGCGACCGGACTCGGTTCATGGTACTCAATACTGCAGTCATTTGGGTGGGGGTTGCAAGCGAAACATACAGCGTTCGGTATAAATACTTTGTGTGGCGTGCAGGGTGTGTGAACGCATAACAATAGCTCGTTGAGGCCTGAGACGGCCGATCAGCGATCGAGCGACGATCGGGGTGAGCCGCTAAATGGTATAAATACCTCATTTGAGACGGATTCGCGGAGGGCTGGGCCTCTCGCGCGTACGTACGAAAAGTAGACTACGACTGAAAACGCTGAAGCGGCCGTGGAGTGCGCTGTCACGGCGACACGTCCGCGGGCGCTTCAGCGCCTGGACGATGATAGTTGAACGTAATATAAGTACGCCTTGAGTCAGGCGATGTTATTCCGGTGTCGATCCGCTCGACTGACGACTGTTCTCACTACAGAAGCTCACCGCTCCCGATCGCGACGAAACCGAGAGAGAATGGCCGGGGTGGGCTCCGAACCCACGATCTCCGCATGTCCCAGGTCCGAGGCTCGGCGGAGCCACGGGAAGGACGCGGACGCTTCCAAGGCGTCACCGCACCGAATCTCCGAACCCTATGAGTGCGGCGCTATGTCCAGCTAAGCCACCCGGCCTCACTATTCCGTACCGCGATGATACCCTTTAAGCTTCCCATCCGTCGGAGGGATGTGAGGCGGTGACAGAGTCCTTCGATCCGTCCGATCCGAGAACCGAATCCGAGAACCGGACCCCGCGGATTTATGCGTGACGGGGCGAATCCCCGGGACATGAGCCTTCCCGACCTGCTCGCGGAGACCGTCGGCGACGAGGACGTCGTCGCCGCGGTCTCGCTTGGGGGAGACGACCGGCTCGCGGTGACGCCGACGCGGACGCTCGTCTATCGCGGCGACGGGCTGCTGTCGGACGAGTCGGTCGCGGAGTACTCCCACGACGTCGAGCGCATCGCGGTCTCGACGGGCCGCCGCAAGGCGAAACTCACCCTCGGCTACGGCCTCGACGGCGACGAGACACTCTCGCTGCCGGCGAAGCGCGCCGACGAGGCGCTCCACCCGATCCTCGCCGGCGTCCTCTCGGCGACCGGCGTCACCGGCCCCGGCGAGTCCGTCCTCCGAACCTTCCGCTTCTCGGAGCTCACCCTCGTCGTCACCAGCGACCGACTCGTCAAACACGTCGGCTCCGCCGTCTGGGACGACGAGTTCGAGGAGTTCCCGTACGCCGACCTCACCGACCTCGACTTCGAGGAGGGGACGGTCGCGACCGCGGTCGTGCTCGCCCACGGCGGCCGCTCCGAGCGCTTCAAGGCCCCCAACGAGTCCGCGCGCGCGGTCCGCGAGACGCTCGTCGACGCCGTCTGCGACTATCACGGCGTCGACAGCTTAGAGGAGTTCCGCGTCACCGTCGCCGACGACGAGGAGGCCGAGGCCGACGCGGACGCCGACGGCGCGACCGACTTCGGCGAGGGGCCCGACCCCCTCTCGGCGTCGCCCGTCGCCGACGCGGAGGCGGAGGCCGAGGCGGCGGCCGAAACGGGGGTCGACCCCGGGCCGCAGACGGACGGCGAGCGCGGCGCGGGCGCGGCGAGCGACCCCCTCTCCGCGGGCGTCGGCGACGCCGAGCCGTCCGCCGCGACCGGAGCCGATGCCGCCAGCGATACCGAGCCCGCGGCCGCGTCCGCGGGCGAGACCGACGCCCGACCCGGTTCCGCCGGCGATCCGGTCGACGGCTCCGGCCCTATCGACGACGCTGAGCCGATCGACGACCCCGACCCGCTGAGCGAGACCGGCGAGGGCGCGAGCGGGGACGCCGAGGGGCACGCGGTCGACGCCGACCCGCTGGCCGAATCCCCGGCCGAGGATCCGGCGATCGACGTCGGCACGGGAGACGGGACCGATCTCGCGGGCGACGCCGCCGGAGAGCCGCCCGCGGAGCGGACCGCATCGGTCGATGAGGCCGCATCGGTCAAGGAGGCCTCGTCGGCCGATCCCGCTGACCCGGCCGCGGCGGGAGACGCGGCGGTCCCGACCGACGACGACGCGTTCGACGGGTCGCCGTTCGAGACCGCGGGCGTCGAGGGCGAGGACCTCGCGACCGAGGTCGCCGAGCTGCGCCGCACCGTCGAAGAGCAGTCCGAGCGGCTCGACCGGCAGTCGGCGCTCATCGAACAGCTGATCGAGGAGCTCCGACGCGGCCGCTGAGACCGGTCCGCGCCGTCCGGGGCGGTTCGCCGAGTTCTCCGAACCGATAACCGTATTGGTGCATTTTTAAACCCGACGACGAAGTCGCAGAGAGTGACCACACAGCTCGGCCCGCGCCTCGACGCGGCGCTCGGCGGCGTCGTGACCGCGGAGGCCCGCCTCGCCGTGACGGTCGGCATCCTCCTCCTGACGGCGCTGATCGGCTGGCTGCTCCTCCCGCGGGTCGTCCGCGCCGGCGAACGAGTCGTCACCGGGTGGCTGGAGCGCTTCCTCGACGGTCGGGGAGAGAGCTCGATCGAGACCCTCCGCGAGGCGGTGCCCGTCTCGTTCGGCCTGCGGCTGCTCGTCGGCCTGTTCCAGCTCGCCCTGTTCGCGCTCGCCGCCGTCGCCGTGCTGACGTTATGGGGGCAGTTTTCGGTCGTCGTCGCGGTGCTTCCCGTCGCTGAGAACGCCGCGACGGTCGCCGGGCGGGCCATCCTCTCGGCGCTGCTGCTCGGCGGCGCCTACGTCGCGAGCGACGTGTTAGAGGAGTACGTCGCCGACCTCTCCGCCGACAGCGACCGCATCACGGCCCACCAGGAGCAGCTCCTCACCCGGATCATGCAGGTCGGACTGCTCGTGATCGCGGGCGTCACCGTCCTCGGGATCTGGGGCGTGAACCTCGGCGGCCTGCTCGTCGGGGCGGGCTTTCTGGGCATCGTGCTCGGGATGGCGGCCAGGCAAACCCTCGGCTCGCTCATCGCCGGCTTCGTGCTGATGTTCGCGCGCCCGTTCGAGATCGGCGACTGGGTCGAGATCGGCGATCAGGAGGGGTTCGTCACCGAGATCACGATCATGAACACCCACATGCGGAACTTCGACGGCGAGTACGTCGTCGTCCCGAACGATCTGGTCACCAACCAGGCGATCACGAATCGGAGCCGCGAGGGGCGGCTCCGCATCCACATGGAGGTCGGTATCGGCTACGACGACGACCCCGACGCCGCCAGCGAGATCGCGGAGGCGGTCCTGACCGAGATCGACACGGTCGCCAACAACCCGAAGCCGTACGCCATTCCCTCCGGCTTCGGCGACTCGGCGATCCTGCTCGACCTCCGCTTCTGGATCGACCCCCCGACGCCGCAGGCGCGCTGGCGCTCGAAGGCGTCCGCCGTCGAGCTGATTCAAGAGCGGTTCGCTGACGCCGGGATATCCATCCCGTACCCGCAGCGGACCGTCTCGTACCCGCCCGAGACGACGGAGGCGGACGAGACCGTCGAGCGCGTCGAGCGCTTCGACGGCGACGGCGACGGCCGCGTGAGCGACCGGCCGGCCTGAGGGCGCACCGCCCCGGACCGGCTCCACGTCGCCGCGGGTCGCCTCGTCCGAACGGCCGGGACGCCCCGGAGACGAGCGACGACGGCGTGGAACCGCCGAGGTCCGCGCAACTTCTTTTCATCCGGCGGTCCGAGAGACGGTATGAGCGGCCTCGGTCGCGGCCGAACGGCCGTCTCGGCGACCGGCGGGGCGTCTCGTGAGCGCCGCCGGTCGGCGCGAATCGCCCCGACCCCGCTCGGGTGGTGGGATAATGGTTGAGCGCGAGATTTACTGGCCGGACGTCGTCGTCGGACTGGGAGCCCTCCTGATCGGCGTGGCGCTCGTCGGCGGACTCGTCTACGCCGCAGCCACGACGTCGGTGACCCGTGAGGACTACGAAGCGTACGCCCGGCAGTGCGCGGACCTCTCGGAGGAGTCGCGACTGGTCGATACGGGACTGGGAATGGAGACGGTCCCGCTGAACGAGAGCGACGTTCGAGCCTGTGAGAACACCACCCTCGGAGAGTACCGGAGCGCGCGACTGCAGTCGATGTGGTCGACGCCGCTGAACGCGGTACAGCGGGGCTGGATCGGTGGCACCGGAGTCCTGATCGCGGCGGTCGGCGGGCACCTCCTCCGGCGACAGGCCACCGGCCATCGATCGGGGTGAGTCGCCGCACGGAGCGGCTCTCGGGTCGATTACCGGTCCCGATCGAACCCCGCCGCGAACGTCGCCTCGTCGACGGATAGCACCGTCGGCCGCCCGTGCGGGCAGGCGTACGGGCGGTCACACTCGCCGAGTCGGTCGAGGAGCGAGCGCTGTTCGTCTCGGCTCAACGACCCGATCTCCCCGCGCTTCAGCGACGGATGGCACGCCAAGTCGGCGAGCAGCGCCTCCCGTGCGTCCCGCGGCGACTCGCCGCTCGCGAGCGTCGCGAGCGTGTCGCGGAACGCGTCCGCGTCGGCGGTGCGACCGAACGGCGCCGGGACGGACCTGAGCCTGACCGTCCCGCCGCCGAACGGCTCCGTCTCGAAGCCGACCGCGGCGAGCGCGTCGGCGTGCGCCTCCGCGGCCGCGGCCTCGTCCGCCGACAGCGACAGGGTCGACGGCGGGTCGAGCGCCGCGGTCGGCACCTGCTCGTCGGCGAACGCCCGCGCGAGTCGCTCGTAGTTCACCCGCT
>NZ_NHPG01000019.1:0-19557 GCF_002252965.1 Halorubrum sp. Ea1 | reverse complement strand
GCCGGAGAACCCGGCGGCGAGCAGGAACTCGCCGGCCCGCACGACGTAGCCGTACTGGACCCCGGCGTGCTCGTCGAAGCCGTAGCGCTCGCCCTCGGCCTCGTCGTGGTAGAGCCGGTGCCAGCGAGCGGGTCCGTCGTCGGCACCGGTCTCGTCGCCGTCGGCCGATCCGCCGTCGCCGTCCGCCGAGCCGTTCCCGGAGAAGTCCGAGCCGGCGGCCGTGGCGCCGGGATCGATCGGCGCCCGCCCCTCGGTCGACGCGTCGGCGAGAACCGCCACCAGCCGCTCGCTCGCGGTGTCGGCGTCCGGGTAGCGCTGGACGTACAGGGGCGTTCCGTCCAGCTCGGAGGCCCACCCCTCGAACGTCTCGCTCGGACGGTTGCCGGCGGACGGGCGGTCCGCGAACGCGACGAACAGCTCATCGGTCCGGTCTTCGCTCCGCGGTACCGGTCCCAGCCGGGCGCGGAGCTCCTCGCGCCGGTCCGCCCCGAACGCCCCGCCGTAGATCCGCGGGATGCGGGAGCGGTCGTACCGGTCGTCGTCGTACGGCTCGTGCGCGAACGCCGCGAATCCGCGGCTCGCGAGCGCGACCTCGACGAACGCGGTCCCCCGGACCTCCCGCCGCCGCTCGTCGCCCTCGGGGAGGGGGTACAGCAGTCGGTCGAGCAGCCGGTTGTGGATCGGGTCCCGGGAGAACGCCTCCGCGACGTAGATCGCGGTGCCGATGCTCGCGAACCCTCGGCGCATGCGGTCGAGCTCCTCTAAGAACCGGTCGACGTCGTTCCGGGGCGCGACCGTTCGGAGCTCCTCGACGTGGCGCCGCGCTCGCCCGCGGATCCGGGCCTCCGGGTGGAAGTGCGGCTCCAGGGCCTCGGCCGCGCGATCGGCGGCGGCGCGTGCGGCGGCGTCCAGGCGGTCAACCATCTCGACGGTCACCGCGTCGCTCTCGTCGGCCGCCGCGCGGACGGCGTCCACCTCGGCGACGACGCCGGCGATCGCGTCCCTGTACGTCGCGACCGCGTCGGCGTACTCGGTCGCGAACCAGACCGCGTCGTCGACCACGTTCCGCGTCGCCGCCGCGAGCGACTCGTTCAGGACCGGATCGGGGTCGTCGAGTTGCTCGTCGCCGGGAGGATCAGGTTCGCCGTCGTCGCCGTCGGTCGCGTCCGGGGCCGCGTCGGGGTACTCGACGCCGCGAACGCCGAGACACCCCGCGGCCCCGGCGGCGATCCCGACGCCGGCGCCGAGCAGACCCCGTCGCGTCCGTTGCATACGGTACTCTCCCGTCGGTGGGGACTTAAATGTGGGATGCCCGATTCTCGAAACTGAGTGCGCGCCGCACGTCGCCGTGGACCGTCCGGCCGCCGCCGAGCGCGCCCCTTTTGAGGCGGGCGACCCGAGCGGCGCGTATGTCAGCGCCTTCACGCAGCGACGTCCCGCCGACGTCGATCGGGATCGACCTCCGCGAGGAGGGAGTCGTCGTCGAGTACCTCGACGGGCGGACGACCCTCTACCGCGGCGCTCCGGACGCGGTGGAGGGTTCGGTGACTGCCGGTCCCGGCAAGGAGACCCACGTGCTCGTCACCGACCCGACCGAGACCGAGGGCGTGATGACCTACGTCAACGACTACAACACCGACGACGAGATCCTGGAGGACTCCGGCGTCGGTCGCGTCATGGTCGAGGAGGGCGAGCGGGAAGAGGTGTTCCCCGGCGTGATCGTCGGCCGGACCGACCAGCGAAACGAGGTGATCGCGGACCCCGAGATCGCCGGCGGCCGCGTGTTCGTCTTCGTCGAGGACGGCTGGACAGAGGGGAGCTTCGAGATCGTCGAGGGCCCCGAGGACGGGCTCGACGCGCACCGGTGAGCCTCGCGAAGCCCTGGCGCGACCTCGACCGCTCGACGGTCGGAAGCGCCCCGACTCGGTACGCGCTGTACGAACTCGGAGACGCCGACGGCGACACGGTCGGGTTCGGCACCGGCGTGCTCCGCGACGAGCTGAAGGAGGCGCTGGCGTACGGGGACGCGGCCAAGGTGCGGTGGGAGCTCGCGGACTCGGCCGAACACGCGGAGCGGCTGCTCGCGGAGCACGTCGACGCGTGAGCGAGGGGCCGAGCCGCGGCGCGCCCCCGGCCTCCGGAACGGGCTGCACTCGCGGGGAACGACCGACAGACGAAAGTCCAGCGGTCGCCGATGGGCAGGTATGAGCGAGGACGCGGACGCCGACGGCGACGAGGCGGTGCGCGCGAGCGACATCGGCGGCGAGGGGCCGCCGGTCGAGGAGAAGCCGTACAAGATCGTGTTCGAGGCGAACAAGTGCTTCGGAGCGGGGAAGTGCGCCGAGGTCGCCGACAACTGGGTGATGGACATCCAGAGCGGGATGGCGCAGCCGCGGTCGTACTACATCGGCGAGGACGAACTGGAGGAGAACGTAATGGCGGCGGAGGTCTGTCCCGCGAAGAAGGAACGGGGCGTCATCCACGTCGTCGACCGGCGGACCGACGAGGAGATAGCGCCGAACCCGCACGGCGACGGGACGCTCTCGGTCGACTGGTAACGGGGACCGCCACCGACGGACCGGCCTCCGGACGGCGCCGCCTATCCGAAAGGGGTTTCACCCCGCCGCCGGAACCGAAATCCGCGCGGGGGTGGCTGAGCCTGGCCAAAAGCGGCGGACTTAAGATCCGCTCCTGTAGAGGTTCGAGGGTTCGAATCCCTTCCCCCGCATATCGCGGCGCTCACCGACAGATGATGTCAGGATTCTGGCCAAATATATCCGGTGCAAACGACTTATGCCTCGGTCCCTGACAGTCTGTGTTAGAATCGTAACCCGAGTCTTGTAATACAGCCACAATGAATATTGAAACAAACCGGGACGGAGACGTCCCTGTGTACAAAGTCGATCTGAACGAGGCCGCCGATCAGTCTACGAGCTATACAGTAGTCGAAAGTATTGCAGACTTGACCGACCGAGACCCGGGCGACCTCGAACCGCTGTGGGATAGCGTCGATCCGGAGGCGTTGGACTCGTTCGTCGGCCACGCGAGCGAATCCTCGACGCCGTATCGACTCGCGTTCCAGTATCAGGGATACACGGTCGAGGTCGTCGAGAACCGGTGGCTCCGACTCGTCCCGAACGAGGAACCGGCCGCGTTCGCGAAGTAGCTTCGAACGGCGGCGACTACCGGCCGCCACCCGAGCGCCAGGCTCCTCTTGGTCTATCTGTCGCTCCAGACTACCAGGCCGGTCCAGAATACCGGCCCCTCCTCACTCGTCAGTGAACGGAGTGACTCGGTCGTGAGTACGTCCAGAGAAGCGGTTTCCGGGGAGCCGTACCGACGCAATTCGACTAACAACAGAACATGAACGGGTAGACGAGGGCGACGCGGTCGCCCGCTTCTAACGTCGTGTCGAAGCCGTTCTCGTTCTCGTTGAAGTGGCCGTTCACGAGGATCCGGGCGTAGGCGGTGGTCTGCTCACCGACCGGGTTCTTCGTCCACGTGCCGGGAAGCTCCTCGGGCGCCGGCGCCCACCCGCTGTGGGTCGCGTCCGCCTCGGTCTCGGCGATGAGCATGTCCTGTAGCTCGGGGTACTCCTCGAACAGCTCGTCGAGGAACGCGCGGAGGGTGTCGCCCTCGAACGTGTACTCGAACTCGTACTCGCCGAGCTCCGTGCGGACGTGCCCGGTACAGCGCACCGTGACCGTCGTCTCGGCTTCCGTTTCCCCTCCGGCCGCGGCGTCCGGCGCGCTCTCGACGGCGGGCTCTGCCGCCTGCTGACTCGAGGTCATACCGTTCTGTAAGGCGTCTCGGGGCGTAAGCCCCGTTACGAACATGTTCGGCACCATTCGGGCCGCCGCCACATGTGGGTCGAGGGCGCCTTCGAGTTCTTCATCGTCGCCATCATCGGGCTCACGCTCGTCTCGATGAACCTCCTCACCCGACGCAGCACCGAGAAGTCGGTCATGCTGCAGGCGCTGCTGGTAATTGGCACCGGCGTCATCGGGGTCTCCCACCACTACTGGTGGGTCGGCATGCCCGACTACTGGGCGCCGATCGGGAGCGTCTTCTCGACGCTGGAGCTGCTCCCGCTGATCTTCATCCTCTACGAGGCGATCGGTCAGTACCGGGCGATGACCGCCTCGGGCGGGTTCCCCTACACGCTCCCGTTCATGTTCATCGTCGCCAGCGGGGTGTGGAACTTCGTCGGCGCAGGCGTGCTCGGCTTCTTCATCAACCTCCCGCTGGTCAACTACTACGAGCACGGCACCTACCTCACCGTCGGCCACGCCCACGCCGCGATGTTCGGCGCGTTCGGGTTCCTCGCGCTCGGGATGGTCGCGTACGTGCTCCAGCTGTCGATCGACCCCAAGCGCTGGGACGGCTCGTGGCTCCGCGCGTCGTTCTGGCTCTGGAACGTCGGGCTCGCGCTGATGGTGTTCGTCTCCGTGCTCCCGGTCGGGTTCCTCCAGCTCGACGTCGCGTTCACCGAGAGCTACGCGGCGGCCCGGAGCCTCGCGTTCTACGAGCGGCCGCTCGTCCAGTCGCTGTTCTGGGCGCGGCTCCCCGGCGACACGCTGCTTATCGCCGGTACCGCCGTCTACGCCGCCGACGTGGCTCGGAAGCGCTTCGCGCTCCGGCGCTCCGAGGACGACCCGACCGTCGACGACATGGCCGTCGCGGAGGGGATCGTCGGCGGCGACGACGACTGACCGGAAACCTTGGTTTTAATCCTCGATCAGTTGTTTAGAATCCAGTTCCGTCGGCGACGGAGCGACCGCTCATCAAAGCCGGTCGCTCATCAAAGCCGGTCGCTCACCGCGCGGCGGATTCGGTCGATGAACCCCGAGTCGTCGGCGGAGCGAGGGTCGGAGAGCTCCCAGTCAGCCTTCTCGGCCGCCTCGCCGATCGGGCGGTACTCGAAGCCGACGTGGGTCGCGACGCGGCGGTCGGACGGAGAGGTCCCGACGAAGACGTGCCGCGGCGTGTCGGCCTCGTCGTAGACGTCGCCGAGCGTCCCCCACTTGTCCCAGTTGCGGAGCGCGTAGTCGTTCTCGACGCCGTGCTCGCGGACGAACCGCTCGACAGCTTCGGCGTCGTTCGCGACGATCCCGACGTACCGGCTCCACCGGCGGGCCTCGGCGAACGCCGCCTCGGGGTCAGCGAGCCGCCGCGCAGCGCCGAGCGAGAGGACGAGCGTCAGCTCGCCGCTCCGGGTCACGGGGTCGGCGTCGACGTCAAGGCTCATGACCGTTCGTCCCGAGTTCGACCCGGACCGACTAAACCGTGTGGGGAGGCTTATGAGGGGAGCGGGCGTCGCTGGGGGTGACATGGAGTTCGAGGCCACCTTCGGCACGGACGCGCCGGTGATCGGCATGGTACACCTCCCGCCACTCCCGGGCGCGCCGAAGGCGCCGGCGGACGGCGCCCGCGCGATGCGGGACGCGCTCGACCGCGCCGCGGCCGACGCCCGCGCCCTCGACGGCGGCGGCGTCGACGGGATCATGATCGAGAACTTCGGCGACGCCCCCTTCTACCCGGACGACGCCCCGAAACACGTCGTCGCGGCCGTCACCCGCGCCGCGACCGCTGTCGCCGACGAGACGGACCTCCCGCTCGGGATCAACGTCCTCCGGAACGACGCCGAGGCCGCGCTCTCCGTCGCGGCCGCGGTCGGCGCCGACTACGTTCGGGTGAACGTCCACACCGGCGCGCGGGTCACGGACCAGGGGGTCGTGCAGGGGCGGGCCCACGAGACGCTCCGGCTCCGGGACGCGCTCGGCGTCGACGTCGGGGTGTTCGCCGACACCGACGTGAAACACTCCGCCCCGCTGTCGGCCGAGGGGTACACCGCGGAGTCGTTCGCCGACACCGCCGAGCGCGGGCTCGCCGACGCCGTGATCGCCTCCGGACGGGGAACCGGCGAGGCGGCGGACCCGGAGGCGCTGGAGGCGGTCGTCGCCGAGCGCGAAGCGCACGGGCTCGACACGCCGGTCCTCGTCGGGAGCGGGGTGAGCGCGGAGACGGTCGCCGGGACGCTGTCGGTCGCCGACGGCGTCATCGTCGGCACGGCGCTCAAGGAGGGCGGCGAGACCACCGCGCCCGTCGACGCGGACCGGGTCGCCGAGCTCGTCTCGCGGGCCGACGAGGCGCGCTGAGGTCGCCCTCGGTCCGGGTCAGTCCCGTTCGGCGAGGAACCGCGCGACCGCTTCGCGGGTCGGGAGCCCGCCCTGCGCGAACCGCTCCGTGCAGTTGATCGCGGCGACCGCGGCCGCGAACCGGACGCCGTCCGCGACGCTCTCGGAGCCCGCGGCGTCGGCGCCGGCCCCGTCGTCGGCGCCGGCCCCGTCGCGCCCGCCGGCGACCCACTGATCGATAAGCCCGGCGACGAACGCGTCGCCGGCCCCCGTCGCGTCGGCCACGTCCACGTCGAACGCCTCGAACCGCCGGACCGCTCCGTCGGCGATCACGGTCATCCCGTCGGCGCCGTGCGTGAGGACGGCGCGCGGCCAGTCCGCCTCGGCGCCGCCGGGAACCGCGCCGCCCGCGTCGACTCGTGCCCGCTGCGCGGCCGCGCCCCGTTCGACCGCGGCCGCCTCGTCTCCGAAGTAGGCCGCGGCGGCGACGTCGCCGGCGACGAACAGGTCGGCGGCGTGGAGGAGTCGGTGAATCGTCTCGGGCTCGGTGCCGCGGCCGACGAGCTCCTCGACGGGGCCGGAGAGGTCGAAGACGAGCGCGGGCGGGTCGCGGGCCGACTCGACGAGGCCGAGGACATCTCGCGCGACCGCGTCGGGCGTGTAGCCGGTGAGGAAGGCGACGTCGGCCGCGGCGATCGCCTCGCGGTCGGCGGTCGAGAGCCGGAGCTCGCGGAAGCTCTCGCCCGTCGTGACGATCGCGCGCTCCCCGTCGGGCGCGCTGAGTATGAGCGACCGGGTCGACGGGTCGTCGCCGACCCGCACGCGCGAGGCGTCCACGCCGGTCTCGGCGAGGTACTCGCGCGCCCGGCGGCCGTACTCGTCATCGCCGACGCGGCTGACGAGGCCGACGTCGCGGCCGAGGCGGTCGAGCGCGACGGCGACGTTCGCGCCCACGCCGCCGAACGCGCTCGTCACCTCGCCCGCGAACGCGCCGCCGTCCGGCTCGGGGATGTTGCTGACGGCGTACCACTCGTCTATCGCCGCGGCGCCGACCACGACGGTCTCGGGGTCGCCGGTCATCGCGCCGGCGGGTGTCGACCCCGCACGCTACGACTCCCCCGCGGGTCCGGCCCCGTAGAACGACTCGTGGAGCGCCATCGCGGCCTCGGTCGCGATCGGCCCCTCAACGGTCGTCTCGCCGCCGGCGCGGCGGATCACCTCCTCGCAGGGGACGGTGACGACGCCGCCGGTGAGCCCGTCGAGCGTCTCGCCCGAGACGCCGAAGACGACCCGGTCGAGCCCGGCGTAGTGGACCCCGGTCGCGCACATCGGACAGGGCTCCGTGCTGGCGTACATCGTGCAGCGCGCCCGCTCGTCGGGGTCCAACTCGCGGGCGGCGCGCCGCGCGAGCGTCAGCTCCGGGTGCGCGGCCAGGTCGTCCTCGGTCCGCGTCTCGTTGCGCGCCTCGGCGACGACCTCGCCGTCGACGACGAGGAGCGCCCCGAACGGGGTGTTCCCGCGCTCCACCGCCTCCTCGGCGAGTTCGATCGTCCGGTCGACGAACGCGCGGTCGCGGGCGGCCGCACCCTCGCCGTCGGCGTCGCTCTCGGCCTCGCGGTCGCCGTCGTTGGGGTCGGTCATACGGGGGTGTTCGGGCCGGGGCACCTAACGTTTCGTGCGGCGGACGGCGACGGAGCGATCAGGGCGCGTCTCGGTCGTCGCCGCCGGCCCCGTCGGCGTCGACCCCGTCAGCGTCGACCTCGTCAGCGTCGACCTCCGTCTCACCGCCGGCCGGGGCGCCGTCGTGCGATCGCCTGACGTCCCGGAGCGCGTCGACGGCGTCGTCGGTCGCCGCGGTTCTGGTCTCGGTCGCGGCGCTCGGGTCGAGACCGGTCGGCTCGTCGCCCGCGTCGCTCCCGTCGGCGTCGCTCTCATCCGCACCGCTCTCGTCGTCAGCGGTTCCCTCGGCCGGCGACTCGCCGCGCTCGTCGCCGCCGAAGACCGTGCCGATCCACGCGCGCAGTCTGGACAGCAGTCCCATCGGTTCGCGTCAGTAGTTCCTGAACAGCACCGCGCGCACGTCGTCTTTGGTGCGCGCCGTCTCGACGTCGCCGTCGGGCAGTTCGACCTCGTACCGCGCGTCGCCGTCCGCCTCCCGCCACTTGTCGTCGTGGGTGTCGAGGAGGCTCATCATCGCGTTAAGCTGGCTGGCGCCGGCGTCGCCCTCGCTCTCGGTCTCCGCCTCGTCGTCCGCCGGCTCCGGCGTCTCGCTCTCGTCGGAGGGAGCCGGTTCGGACGCGTCGTCGCCGAGGTCGACGTCGACCCACGAGAACGGGTCCGCCGACAGCGACTCGGCCGCGTCGAGGACCGCGTCGACCAGCTCCGCCTTCGTCATGTCGCTGCGGCCGGTCACGTCGAACGCGGCCGCGATCTCGTACAGGTCCGCCTCCTCGGCGGCGTCCGGGTCGCCGTGCCGGCGCGGGCGCGACTCGAGCCGCTCGCGCGTGCGATCCCGGTCGAACGCCGTCTCGTCTCCCGGGGCCGCACGCGCCGCGTCGTCCGTTCGATCGCCGCCGAGCGCGGCCGGGTCCGCCTCGCGTTCGGGGTCGTCGACGGCGTCGGCCAAGTCCAGGAGGTACGCGAGCGTGCCCCCCGTGTCGACCGAGGCGTACGGCCCGGCGTGGGCCGCGGTCAGTTCCTCGCGGAGCGCCTCGATCCGGTCGCGGTCGTCGTCGGTGATCTCGATGGTCGGCATGGTCAGTCGTGTTGCTCCTGAAAGCGCGCGAACGCCTCCTCCCAGCTCTCGGCGAGTCGCGGCTCGCCCGAGTGGTCGGCCTCGACGCCGGCGTAGCCGCAGTCGTCGCAGGCGACCGCCGTCGCCCCGCCGAGCGCGAACGTCGACAGCGTCGTTCCGCAGCGAGGGCAGTCGAGTGACACGGGCTATCGCCTGAACGGTGGACCCGTGCCCTCAAAAGCGCACGGGGTGACGCGGGCGGGGTGACGCGACCGGGGGTGACGCGGTCAGGCTTCGCGCCGCCCGCGGCGCGACCGCGGACTCGCGGGGTAACAATCATTAGAGTCGGCGGCGACCCTCCCGTATGAGCGAATCGAACGCGGAGAACCGCCTGCTGGAGTACTACCGGCGCTACGTCGGCGACCCCGACCGAGCGATCGACGTGTACGCGGGGTTCGGGCTCTTCTTCGCCGGGATCGGGCTCGGACTGGTCGGCGTCGCGATCTTCTTTTACAGCGCGACGCTCCCGTCCGAGGCGCTGTCGACGTACGCGGTCCGGGAGGTCGCCGCCGTCGCCGCCGCGGTCGGGCTGCCCGCACTCCTCCTCGGCGTCGTCGTACTGCTCCCCGTCGACCGGCGGATGGTGTACCTCGCCGGCGTCGGCACCGCGATCACCCTCGTCGCCGTCGGGCTGTTCACCTGGGCGTACCCGTACTACTGGAACGTTCCCGACACCGACTACAGCGCGCAGGTGGTCGCGGTGTACACTCTCGGGCTCGTCGCCGTCATCGCCGCGACCGGCGGCGCGCTGGTCGCCCACCGCGTCGAGCGCGCGACGGGCGTCGCCGGCGGTGCGGCCGGAGGCGGCGCGGCCGGAGCCGGGTCCGCCGCGGGCGCCGTCGGCGACGACGGGACCGCCGGGGGCGCTGGCGGCGACGGCGACGCGGTCACCGACGCCGAGGTCCGAGCCGACATCGAGCGCGAGCTGGAGGACGCGGAGCTGACGTGGGGCGGCGTCGAGCGCACCGAGACCCGCCGGCTGGAACTGGACACGAGCGCGGTGGACGACGTCGACGTCGACCGCGAGAAGCTGGCCGGATCCGCCACGGAGACCCGGACGAAGTCCGGGACCGTCAACGACGCGGTCTCGGAGCTGAAGGGGCTCCAGGGCGGCGAGAAGAAGACCGCGAGCGGCTCGGGGACCGACGACCAGGCCGCGAAGCTCCGCGAGCTCCGGGAACAACAGCGCCAGGAGTCCGAGGCGAGCGACGAGGAGGGGTCAGTCGTCGACAGAATCAGAGGGCTGTTCGACTGAACGTTTTATAACTTGCGTCCGTCGCGGGATACGCTTCCGGAGTCGAGCGCGCTCAGTGAGAACCGATCGAGGACGGCTCGCAGAGCGCTTCGAGAGCCCTTCCAGGGCTCTTCCAGAGCGCCAGCCGCCTGTTTATAAATAGTTGAGTTCGGACCGCTGACGAACAGCTCCAAAGCCCGTACCGCGACCGCAGCCTCACGCCTCCCCAGCCTCGTCAGTCGCCTCCGCTTCGCTCCGGCGACTGACTCCCTCGCACGCGCTCCTCGCGGTCGCCGCGGGCGACCGCTCGGAGGCGCGCGCCGCGGCAGGGTTTCGTGATAACTGAGCGTCGGACGTCCTTCGCGCATTTAAGTATCTCCCGTCGCCTACTCCGGGTGTGTCCAGCGTCACGGTCAGCATCGACCCCCACGTTCACTCTGACGAGAGCTACGACGGCCACGAGCCGATCGAGCTCATCTTAGAGCACGCCGCGGAGATCGGTCTCGACGCGGTCGTGATCACCGACCACGACGTGATCGGCGAGTCGAAGCGGGCGGCCGAACTGGCCCCGGAGTACGGCCTGATCGGCATCCCGGGCGTCGAGGTGTCGACCGCGCACGGCCACCTGCTGGCGGTCGGCGTCGAGCGGATGCCGCCGCGCCGGCGCCCCTACGACGAGACGATCGCGTGGATCCACGAGCGCGGCGGAGTCGCGATCGTCCCGCACCCCTTCCAGCGCTCGCGTCACGGCGTCCGACAGCGGAACATCCCCGTCCCGGAGACGAGAGACGAGGAGGTCCTCGTCGCCGACGGCGACGGGATCGACGAGGTCGACGCCGTCGAGACGTTCAACGCGTGGCTGTTCACCGGCTACCGGAACCGCCGCGCGCGGCGCTTCGCCGCGAAGTACGACTACCCGGGCGTGGCCGCCAGCGACGCGCACCACCTGGAGTACGTCGGCCGAGCGTTCACCGACGTGGCGGTCGACGGGCGCGAATCGGTCGCCGACGTCACCGCCGACGACGTCCTCGACGCGATCCGGGAGGGGACGACCACGGTCGACGGTCGCCGCGCCCCGATCCGGATGGCCGCGAAGCACTACGTGGGCGCCGCGGGGCGCAAGTCCGGCTACTACGCCCGAACGAGCGCGGTCCGGAGCGCGACCGCGGCGCGGCGAGGGGCCGCCGAGACGCTCTCGGCCGCCCGGGTCGCGGCGATTCAGGGCACCCACCGCGCGGCACGGGTCCTCTCGTGGATCACCTGAGGCGACCGCGACGGCGGTGAGCCCGCGGTCGGAGCCCGGCGAGGCGACCGCCAGGGGAGCGGGGTTTTTGCACGCGGGACCGAAACGAACGCCCATGAGCCACGACAGACGCGAGGCCGGCTTCAAGCGGCGGACCCGCGTCGCGGACGCGCTGGCGACGCTGCTGGACGCCGCCGAGCCGCACGGCCGGACCGAGTCGCTGCCGACGGCCGACGCCGACGGGCGGGTCGTCGCCGAGCCGATCGACGCGCCGGCGCCGGTCCCGAGCTACGACCGGGCGGCGATGGACGGGTACGCGGTCCGCGCCGAGGACACGTTCGGCGCCTCCGACCGCTCGCCGGCGGTGCTCCGCGCCGCGGGCACGGAGGCCGAGTCGGTCGCGCCCGGCGAGGCCGCGCGGGTCCACACCGGAAGCGCGGTGCCCGAGGGCGCCGACGCCGTCGTGATGATCGAACAGGTGGAGGAAGTCGGCGAGGAGGTCGAGGCGTTCGACGCCGTCGCGACCGGCGAGAACGTCGGCGAGGCCGGCGAGGACGTCGCCGACGGCCAGCGCCTCTTCGACGCGGGCCACGTCCTTCGCCCCTCCGACCTCGGGCTCCTGAAGTCGGTGGGGCTCGACGCGGTCCCGGTGTACGACCCCCCGACTGTCGCCGTGATCCCGACCGGCGAGGAGCTGGTCCAGTCCGACCCCGACCCGGGCGAGGTGATCGAGACGAACGGGCTGACCGTCTCGCGGTTAGTCGAGCGGTGGGGCGGCGAGGCGCGCTACCGCGACGTCGTCACCGACGACGAGGAGGCCCTCGCGGCCTCGGTGGAGGCCGACCTCGACGCCGACGTGGTCGTCACCACCGGCGGGTCGTCGGTCGGCGAGCGCGACCTGATCCCCGAGGTCGTCGACGGGCTCGGCGAGGTGCTCGTCCACGGCGTCGCCCTGAAGCCGGGCCACCCGGTCTGCCTCGGCGTCGCCGACGGCACGCCGGTCGTCTCCCTGCCCGGCTACCCGGTCGCCTGCATCGTCAACGCCGCGCAGTTCCTCCGGCCGCTCCAGAAGCGCGTCGGCGGGACGACCGCCGACCCCTTTCCGACGCGGCGCGCGGTCCTCGACCGGAAGGTGCCGAGCGAGCCCGGGACGCGGACGTTCGCGCGGGTGGCGCTCTCCGAGCGCGAGGGCGACGAGGGGGGAGACGGGGCGAACGACGGCGACGGGGGAGCGGCGAACCTCCCCGCCGCGACCCCGACGCGCGCGAGCGGTTCCGGCATCCTGTCGAGCGTCGCGCTCGCCGACGGCTGGGTCGTGGTCCCCGAGCCGCGGGAGGGCCTCGACGCCGGCGAGGTCGTCGACGTTGAGCTCTGGGAGGTGACGCCGTGAGCGACCGCAAGGAGTTCCGGGACCTCGCGACGCCCGAGGCGGCCCGCGAGGCGATCGGTTCGCTCGACCTCGCGCCGGAGTCGGAGACGGTCCCGCTGGAGGAGGCCCGCGGGCGCGTCCTCGCGGAGCGCGTCGACGCCGCGATCGACGTCCCCGGCTTCGACCGGGCGTCGATGGACGGGTACGCGGTCCGCGCCCGCGACACGTTCGGCGCGGACGAGGCCGACCCCGCGGAGCTCGACCTCGTCGGGGCGGTCCACGCCGGCGCCGCGCCAGAGGTGACGGTGGCGCCGGGCACCTGCGCCGAGGTCTCGACGGGCGCCGTGATGCCCGAGGGCGCAGACGCCGTGGTGATGGTCGAGCGGACCGACGAACTGGACGGCGAGGGGGAAGCGGGGGACGGAGACCGGCCCGACCGCATCGCGTTCCGGACCGCGGTCGCGCCCGGCGACCACGTGATGAGCGCCGGCGCGGACATCGCCGCGGGTGCCCGGGCGCTCGGTCCGGGAACGCGGCTCACGCCACGGGAGATCGGGCTCCTCTCCGCGCTCGGCGTCGACGAGGTCCCCGTCGAGGGGAAACCGCGGGTCGGGATCGTCTCGACCGGCGACGAGCTGGTCCGACCGGGCGAGTCGCTCGACCCCTCGCGCGGCGAGATATACGACGTGAACTCGACGACGATCGCCGCGGGCGTCGAGGAGGCGGGCGGCGAGTCGGTCCTCTACCCGCACGCGGGCGACGACTACGACGAGATGGAGCGGCTGCTCCGGCGCGCGGCCGACGAGTGCGACCTCGTGCTCTCCTCGGGGTCGACCTCGGCGAGCGCCGTCGACGTCATCTACCGGGTGATCGAGGAGCGGGGCGAGCTGCTGCTCCACGGCGTCGCGGTCAAGCCCGGCAAGCCGATGCTCGTCGGCCGCCTCGACCGCCGCGGCGACGAGAGCGGGTCGGCCGCGACCTCGGCGTACATCGGTCTCCCCGGGTACCCGGTCTCCGCGCTCACGATATTCCGGACGTTCGTCGCGCCCGCGATCCGCGAGGCGGCCGGCCGGCCCGAGCCCGCGACGGCGACCGTCGAGGGACGGATGGGGCTCGGCGAGCGATACGGGGAGGGACGCATGCGGCTGATGCCCGTCGGACTCCTCGACCTGGCCGACGGCGACCTCCCGCTCGTCTACCCGGTCGACAAGGGCTCCGGGGCGACGACGAGCCTCGTCGAAGCGGACGGCGTCGTCGCCGTCGACCCGGACACGGAGTACCTCGACCGGGGCGAGCGCGTCACGGTGCGGCTGTTCTCGCCCGACGTGCGCCCACCGAGCCTGCTCGGCGTCGGCGAGGACGACCCGGCGCTCAACCGCCTGCTGGACCGCTTGGAGAACCCGCGGTACCTCCCGGTCGGCTCCCGCGAGGGGCTCCGGCGGCTGCGCGACGGCGTCCCGGACGTCGCGGTTGTCGCGGGACCGACCGACCGCGAGGTCGAGTCGGTCGAGCTCGGCGGCTGGACCCGCGAGTGGGGGCTCGTCGTCCCCGCGGGCAACCCGGCCGACGTGACTGGCCTCGAATCGGTCGTCGACCGCGACCTGCGGTTCGTCAACCGCCCGACCGACTCCGGGCTCCGGCGGAGCTTCGACGACGCGCTGGACGCGCTCGCCGACGAGCGGTCGACCTCGCGGAGCGAGCTGATCGAGGCCGTCGCGGGCTACGAGCTCACCGTGCGGGCGTTCGAGAGCCCGGTTCGGAAGGTGATCGCCGGCGACGCCGACGTCGGGGTCGGACTGCGCGAGACGGCGAAGCGGCTCGACTGCGAGTTCGTGTCGCTCGGCGAGCAGTCGGTCGTCGTCCGCGCGGCGCCCGACCGGGCCGAGCGCGACGCGGTAACCGAACTCGCGGGCGCGCTCGACGACCCGGCGGACCTCATCGACGGTCTCGCCGGCTACTCGCGGAACAGTCGGAACGACCCCTGACCGACGACGACCCCGTCGGTCTCGCCGTTGGTCGCGCTGGTGACGGTCATGTCGCTGACCCCGATCGACCCGCCGGACCTGACGATCGTCGCCTCGGCGCGGAGGTCTCCGGTCGCCGGGCGGAGGTAGTTCGCGTTGAGGTTCACCGTCGCGACGCCGCCCGAGAGCGGGTCCTCGAAGGCGGTGCGCTGGACGATTCCCCCGGCGGTGTCGACGAGCGTCGCCGCCACGCCGCCGTGGATGGTGCCGCCGTCGCTGTTCGTCAGCTTGTCGTCGTACGGTATCGAGAGGACGACCCGCCCCCGCTCGACGACGTCCACCGACGTGTTCAGCCACGAGAGGTAGCCGTGCTCCTCCTCGATTCGCCGTTCGACGAGCGCGACGGCTTCGGCCGGCAAGGGGTCCAAGTCCGCGACGTCTGTCCGGTTCATACCTCCAACTCACGAGGGTCCCGCTTGTAGCCCCCGAAACGGGAAACAACTGGTCCGGGGTTGGCGCGCCGGCGGCGGTCGGGGACCGGTGTTTCGAGGTCCGCCCGGTCAGCGGTCTGACCGATCGCTCCGAGCCCGCCCGACCGCTCTTGTCCGATGCCGAGCCACCCGCCCCGTGACCTGACGCTTCGCCCGCGGCGGCCGAGACGGGAGTCCGGCGCACCGCCGCGGGAACCGCCGAACGCGCCGGCCGTTCGCCAGCCGTCGTTCCCCTCGCGCTGACGGAACCTCACCCCACTCCGAGCCGAATCGGGTCGTCGCTCGGGACCACGTCGAGCGACACCGCCTCGCCGATCGCGAACTCGCGGTCCGGGCAGACGACCTTCGCGCCGTACCCCGCGTCCCGCGCCGCGAACAGCGACAGCCCCACGACCCGCTCGCCGTTCGCGAGCACGTCGACGGGGTCCCACGCGAGTCCGCGACCCGCCGCGACGCCGACGCGTGTCCCCCACAGCGTCGCCGCCGCCCCCTCCTCGAACCGGCCGAACCCGTCGCCGCGTCCGGCCGGGTCGCCGTGTTCGACCGCGTCGCCGCCGGGCGTGCCACCGTCGAGCGCGCCGCCGGGCGTGCCCGCGCCGAACGCGCCGCCGCCGGCGTAGTGGGCCAGTCCGCCGTCCAGCGGGATCCGCTCGTCGCTCGCGAGCGCCGCGAACGACTCGCCCGGATCGGGGTGGACCGGCGCGTCGAGGATGACGTGCGTCGGCCCGCGTTCGACCACGACGCCCTCCCCGTCCCACAGGATGGGGGCGACCGCGACGTCGACGTCAACCGGGAGCGACCCGCTCGCCCTGAGCGCGCTCGCGCCGGGGGCTCGGAACCCGAGGTGGACGTGGTCGTCGACCCACTGCCCGAAGAACCCGGAGCGCGTCGTCGGCCCGAGGTCGTCGCCGACATCGACGTGGTTGCTGGGGGACACCTCGGGGACAACGTGGAGGATCCGAGCGGCGGTCCCGGGCGCGGCGCCGGCCCGCCGACACCACTCGTCGTCGAGGTCGACGACGATCAGATGGTCCTCGCTCGCGGCGTAGGATCGGTCCGGACAGCCGACGGTACGCGTCTCGCGAACGACGCCCGAGACGGGCGATACTCCCCGACCGTCCTCGGGGTACAGATCGACTGCGCTCCCGTCGTCGTGTGCCGGGTACGGCGAGTTGAACCGCGAGAACCGACGGTAGCCGTCGAGCGAGTCTGGCGGCAGCGTGACGGACATCGTCGTTCGGAGGGCGGGGCTCGACCGACAAGTGGCCGTCGACGCCGGTAGCCCGGGCCGGAGGTCGACACCGCGGAGTCGACCCGCCCGTCCGCGCCGTCGTCTCACCCGTCAGCGGGTTCGATCCTGGCGATCACGAAGCGGGCGCCGCCGGATTCAGACTCCTCGACGGAGAGCTCCCAGCCGTGCGCCTCCGCGATGTCGACGACGATCGCGAGCCCGAGCCCGGTTCCGCCGTCCAGCGAGACGCCCCGTTCGGTCACTTGGGAGCGCTGTTCCGGGGGGACTCCCGGGCCGTCGTCGGCGACGGCGAGCGCGACGCCGCCCGGTCGCCGCTCGATCTCGACCCGCACCGAGACGTTCGCTCCGGCGTGTTCTATCGCGTTGCGGAACAGATTCGAGAGCAGCTGCTCGAGCCGATCGCCGTCGGCGAGGACGGTCGGGTCCGGCCCCTCGACGGAGAGCGTCGCGTCCGCGGTCTCGAGCCGCGACCAGACCCGCCGGACGGTCGCGTCGAGGGACACCCGATCGGCGGAGTCGACGGAGCGCCCCGCGGTCGCCAGCGAGAGGAGCCCCTCGATCAGGTCGTCCATGCGCTCGTGGGAGTTCGCCGCCCGGTCGAGCGCGTCGTCGTTCTCTCCGCCGTCGTGGCGCGCGAGCTCGACCGCCGCGGTCGCCGCGGCGAGCGGGTTCCGGAGGTCGTGGGAGACGACGCCGGCGAAGTCCTCCAGGCGCTCGTTCTGCCGTTCCAGCTCCGCCTCGCGGTGCTCCAGTTCGGTCTGGCGACGCTCCCGCTCCGTCACGTCACGGAGCAGGAACACGTGACCGCGGTCCGTCCCGCGGGGGTCCGTTATCGGGTCCTCCTGGATGTCGAACTGCCGCCCGTCGATGGCGATCGGGTGTTCGACGCCGATCTCCAGCCGCGGGAACACCGCCGAGAGCGACGACCCGACCGCGTCCGGCGGGAGCAGCTCCTCGGCGGCCGGGTTGAGGTCGCGGATCCGACCGTCGGACCCGGCCACGATCACCGGGTCCTGCATCACCTCGACGGCGGTGTCGCGGGCGACGACCGCGGCGTCGAGCGTCCCGAGCCAGAACACCGTTCCGTACAGGAAGACGCCGTGGACGACGAGCGACGACGGGAACCACGCGAGGTTCGCGTAGCTACCCAAGTCGACGACGGTGGCGATCCCGGCGAGGAACGGGAACAGCGTCCCGAGCAGGATCACGAACGTCTGGAGCCGGTACCGGTTCCCGGTCCGCTGGTAGAGGTCCGTGACGACGAGGACGCCGATGACGCAGAGCGCGTACGCGTACAGAACGAAGCCGACGTCGGCGAGGCCGAGCTCGAACGAGAGCAGCGTGAACGGCCCCTCCGCGACCGCGGCGAGCGAGCGACGGGAGAGCCCGTGCGTGGCGCTCGACCACGCGAGCAGCACCCAGACGAAGGGGGGCGTCGCCAGCGCGACGATGCGGTGTTCCGTCCGCCACTGGTCGTGGCCGGCGAACGCGAGCGTGAACGCCGTCCAGATCCCGGGGATCGCGGCGACGAGCGGCGTCGCGAGGTTGAGCGTCACGACCATTACCAGCTCGCTCGCGCTCGCGACCCTGACCGCGTACAGAAGCGATATCCCGCCGCCACACAGCAGGTAGAGGGCGACCTCGGTCCCGCCCGGTTGGTCGCGCTCTCGCCACGCGACCCCGCCGAGCCAGAGCCCGATGATCGCGGCGAGCAGGCAGGCCGCGAGATAGGCTCGTACCGGCAGCGCGCCGAGGTCGCTCATCGATACGTGACCCAATAAGAGGGCCGGCAAAACGTTTGTGTCATACGCCGGACCCCCGCCCTCGGCGAGCCGCCGTTCGCGGACGGCGGCCGCGACCGGCCGAAACCGGCTTGTCCGCCGCCGCCCTGCAGACCGGTATGCGCGTGCTCAGGGGAGCTGTCGACGACCCCGACGCGGACCGTGAGCGGACCGCGGCGTTGCTCACCGACGCGGGTGACGGGACGCCCGGGCTCCGCGTGTGGGCCCCGGCCCGACAGATCGCCTTCGGTCGCCGCGACGCCCGCGCGGAGGCGTTCGATAGGGCCGAACGGATCGCCGCGGAACGGGGATTCCGCCCGGTGGAGCGCGACGTCGGCGGTCGGGCCGTTGCGTACGCCGGAGACACGCTGGCGTTCGCCCACGCGATCCCGTTGGGCGAGGGCGACTCGACGGGAAGCGGGGCACGCGGCTCGATCACGGAGCGGTACGACCGCACGGTCGAGGTGGTGGTCGGGGCGCTCCGAGAGCTGGGCGCCGACGTCGTCGCCGGCGAGCCGCCGGCGTCGTTCTGCCCGGGCGACCACTCGGTTCGCGTGGCCGGCGGCGGGAAGGTGTCGGGAATCGCCCAGCGCGTCCGCGCCGACGCGGCGCTGGTCGCCGGGTGCGTCGTCGTCACGCCGGCCGACGCCCGGGCGATCGCCGGCGTCAGCGACGCCGTCTACGACGCCATCGGCGTGCCGTTCGATCCCGAGACGGTCGGTAGCGTCGCGGCGGCCGGCGGCCCGAGCGAACCGGCGCGCGTCGCTCGGGCGCTGGAGGACGCGTTCGTCGAGGGTCCGTGGGGCGACGGGTCGCGGCGGGTCGAGCGGATCGGCGCCGGGCGGTGAGCGGAGGGATGCCGGGCGGCGGGCCGGGACCGACGGGGAAATCCCGCCGCCGAACCGGATCCGCGGACCGATCGGGGCCGGATCCCGGTTTCGACGTGCTTTTTATTCGCGGGGGTCTCCGTTCGCCCATGGCCGAATTCAAAGTCGTCATCGCCGACCCCGAGAGCGGCGAGACGTTCCAGCGAGAGGTCGACGGACAGGACGCCAACCGGTTCCTCGGTCGCGAGATCGGCGACGAGATCGGCGGCGACGCCGTCGGACTCTCCGAGCACACGATCGAGATCACCGGCGGCTCCGACGAGACCGGTCGACCGATGCGCGAGGACGTCTCGGGCACTCGCCTGAAGGAGCTCCTCTTAGAGGGCGGCGTGGGCTTCAAGCCGTCCCGCGAAGGCGAGCGCAAGCGCATCACCGTCCGCGGCCGCGAGGTCGACGACGACGTCG
>NZ_NHPG01000101.1:0-20763 GCF_002252965.1 Halorubrum sp. Ea1 | reverse complement strand
GCGCCGACCGCCTACCGCGTCACCGGCGCGTCGACCGCGCCGATCGACTCGACGACCGCCCGCACCTCGTCGCCGGGGTCGATGGGCGCCGCGCCGGGCGTCCCCGTGCTGAACAGGTCGCCCGGCTCTAACGTCATCACGTCGGAGTGGAACGAGACGATCTCCGCCGGCGGGAACAGCATGTTCCGGATCTCGTTTTCGGCCCGCACCTCGCTGTTGACCTCGGTCCGCACCGACAGCGGCTCCAGGTCGAGCGGCTCCTCCGGCACCGCGAGCGCGGCGCCGGGCACGAGGAACGTGTCGTAGCTCTTCGCCCGCGTGAGGAAGCGCGGGTTCCGCTGGAGGACGTCCTCGGCGGTCATGTCGATCACGGGCAGGAACCCCGCGATCACGTCGTCGACGTCGCCCTCGTCGACGTTCCGGCACGTTCGGCCCATGACGACGGCCAGCTCCGCCTCGGCGGTCACCCGCTCGCTCTGCGCCTCCGGCGGCAGTCGGATCGGACCGCCGGGCCCCGTCAGGACCGACGACGGCTTCATGAAGCTCGCCGGCTCCGTCGGGCGCTCCTCGTCGAGGTCGCCGGCGTGCTCCTCGTAGTTCAGCCCGATCCCCCACAGCTTCCCGAACGCCGCCAGGGGGGCGCCGAACGTCACGTCCGCCGCCGGGACGGGGTCGGCGGTCGCGTCGGCGACGTCGCCGAGCGTCCCCGCGGCCGCCCGGGGGAGGGCGTCGCGGACGCTCTCCAGATCCGGTTCGACGGCGCCGAGAGGGACGTACCCCTCGTCGCCGCCGAGCAGGGGGTCGCCGGTCGCCGTGCGTGCGAGGTACTTCATCGGGGGGTCGCTCCGTTCATCTCACTCCTCGCGGTCCGTCCAGAAGTCGAACGAGCGCCCGGGCGCGAACACGTCGAGGCCGACGGCGCGCTCGTCTCCGGTGTTCTCGACCCGGTGGGCCTCGTTGGACTCCAGCAGGACGGAGTCGTTCTTCTGGAGCGTGACCGAGTCGTCCTCGGTCGCGACCGTGAGCTCGCCCTCCAGACAGAGGCACACCTGCTCGTTCTCGTGGTCGTGCATCGGCGAGCTGTGGCCCGGCGGCTTCTCGAACCACTCGAAGGAGAACCGGTCGCTGCCCGCCATCGCCACGCGCCGCCAGCCCTCCTCTGGCTCGTACGTCTCCGCCTCGTCGAACGGGACCGGGTTCATAAGTTCGCTCCGGTCGAGCCGCCGTCGATCGGGAGCGCGGTGCCGTTGACGTAGCCGGACTTCGGCGACGAGAGGAACGCGACGGTGTTGCCGAGCTCCATCGGGTCGCCGATGCGTTCCAGCGGGTTCCCGGCCCAGTCGTCGAGCCCCTCCTCGTAGGAGTCGTAGTCGCCGCGCTCGACGGCGGCCTCGACGAGGTCGCGGATGCGGCTCGTCTCGTGGGGACCGGGCAGGACGGCGTTCGCGCGCACCTCCGGCGCGAACTCCTTCGAGAGCGTCTTCTCCAACCCGATGACGCTCATCCGGACGGAGTTCGACAGCACGAGGCTGTCGATTGCCTCCTTCACGCTCCGGGAGGTGATGTTGACGATCGTGCCGCCGTCGCCGTCCTTGAGGTGCGGGTACGACTCCCGCGCCAGCCGGACGACGCTCATCACGAGCAGGTCGTAGGCGTGCTGCCAGTCCTCGTCGTCGGTGTCGAGGAATGCGCCCGAGGGCGGGCCGCCCGCGCTCGTCACCAGGTGGTCGATCGTGCCGAACTCGTCGACGGTCGTCTCCACGAGCGCCGCGACCTCGTCGGCGTCGGTCAGGTCGGCGGACTGCGCGACGACCTCGCCGGTCGCGACCGCCTCGACCTCCTCTTTCGCGGCCGCCAGCCGCTCCTCGTCGCGGCCGTTGATGACGACGTCGACGCCCTCGCGGGCCAACGCCTTCGCCGATGCCTTGCCGAGTCCGCTGGACGACGCCGTGACGAGGGCCGCGTTCCCGTCGATCTGTAGGTCCATGCCTCACCCATCCCGAGTGCGGCGTGAAAACGTTTCCCTACAGGCAAGGGGACGGGAATCCGTCGGACGAGGCGACCGCGGTCGGGGCGCTATGCGTCCGGACCGCCCGACGGGTCGGTCGCCGGTTCGGCGTCGACCTCACCCGCCGCGTCCTCGAACCCCGCCGTCCCGTCGTCGAACCCCACCGTCTCGCGGCCGACCACCGTCGCCGCCTCCGGGAGGTCGTCGACGGCGGCGTCGGAGACCAGGAGCTCCCCGAGGTCCTGCGTGTTCCGGACCCAGACGATCCGGACGGTCTCGGGGTCGTACCCCCCGAGCGCCGCCAGCGCGGTCCGGAGCGCGAACTCGTCGTCGGGCGCCACCACGGGGAGCTTCGACTTCGAGAGCGACCCGCTCGTGAGCGCGTTCGCGTACGTCTTCTTCAGGTCGAGCTGGTCGACCGCGGCCCGCCGGGTGAGGTCGGCGAGGCCGATCCCGTTGCCGTTCCCCTTCGTCGCCTCGGTCAGCCCCCGCACGTAGATGAGGTCGATGTCGGGGGTCTCGGGGTCGGGCGCGTTGAGGACGCGGTAGCGCCCGATGACGTTCGTGTCCATCCCGGCGCCGGATATCTCCTTGCCGATCTCGTCGATGACGAGGAGGTCGACGTCGTCGATCGGGAGCGTCGGCATCTCCTCGTACGCGCGCTCCAACAGCTCCGGTTCGCGGTCGAGGAACGACCCCGCGGGGACGGCCTCCAGGTGCCCGACCTCCTCCTCGAAGTTCTCGATGAGCGCGATCCCGCCGATCAGCGGCGTCTCGCGCTCGATAACGTCGAGCGCGGCGGTCAGCGTCTCGACGTACCCCTCGGCGATCGCCGTCGAGTGGAACGACTTGGCGCCGCGCTGCTTGCCGAGCCCGACGACGGTCATCTTCGCGAGCCCGCTCTCGATCGGCCCGGTGAAGTTGGTGTGGGCCTTCACGCGGTTCACGACGAGGGCGGCGTCGGCCGCGAGCGCCGCCTCCGAAAAGTACACCGGCATGTCGACGTCGCCAACGGGCGCCGTCGCCAGCGCTTCGGCGGCCATCCGCGCGTCGATCGGGGCGCCGACCGTCTCCTCCGTGATCCCGAGCGCCTCCAGCACCTCGCGCTGCCCCTCGGGGGTCGCGCCGCCGTGGCTGCCCATCGCGGGGACGACCACGGGGTCGAACCCGCGCTCGGCGACCTCGTCGACGACCGCCGCCGCGACCTCGTCGATCCGGTCGATCCCGCGGCTGCCGACCCCGACGGCCACGGTCGCGCCCGCGGGGAGGCCGTCGAGGTCGAGCGAGCCGAGCGCCTCGCGCGCCGCCCCGACGGGGTCGTCGAGGCGTTCGGTCTCCGGCTCGTACCGCACCCGCGCGAACCCCGGGAGCGGCTGCGGGTCGATGAGCCCGTCGACGTCGGATCGGTCGGGGAACTCCATGTGGGCCCCCTCGTGGCGACGATACAAAAACTGCGGGTGGTCGGCGCGGCTGCGGTCGGCACCGCGCCTGAGAGTGTTGCCGATACGGGGGTCTACTTGTACCCGTGTGACGCCGCTGCACGTATGCAGATAACCGAAGTCGAGTCGTTCCCGATCAAGCTGCCGCTGGAGTCGCCCGTCTCCTTCTCCAACCGGACGCTCACCTACCGGGACCACGCGATCACGTACGTGCGAACGGACACCGGTCACGAGGGGGTCGGCTACTCGCTGGGGTACGAGGGGGCCGGCCTCATCGCCGACGCGGTCGAGTCGCTGCTCGAACCGATCCTCGTCGGCGAGGACCCCCGCGACACCGAGCGCCTGTGGCACGAGATGTACGAGGGGAACGTCCAGATCGGTCGGACCGGTCTCTTCTTGCGCGCCATCTCCACGGTCGACATCGCGCTCTGGGACGCGAAGGCGAAGGCGGCCGACATGCCCCTCCACAAGCTGCTCGGCGGGCACTCGGAGTCGGTCCCGTCGTACGCCAGCGGCGGCTACTACCGCGACGACAAGGGCCACGAGGCGCTCCGCGACGAGATGCGGCGCTACCTCGACGAGGGCCACGACGTCGTGAAGATGAAGGTCGGGCGCCTGTCGGCCGACGAGGAGGCCGAGCGCGTCGCCGCGGTGCGCGACGAGATCGGCGACGAGCGTACCCTCCTGCTCGACGCCAACGGCGTCTGGGGCTCCAGCACCGAGGCGCTCCGCAACTGCCGGGCGTTCGAGCCGTACGACCCGTACTTCATCGAGGAGCCCGTGATGATCGACCGCGTCGACACGATGGCCGAGGTGAACGACGGGATCGACTACCCCGTCGCCACAGGCGAACTGGAGGGGACGCGGCACAACTTCGCCCGCCTCGCCGACACGGGCGCGGCGACGATCCTCCAGCCCGACGTCACCGTCTGCGGCGGGGTCACGGAGTGGCTGAAGATCGCGAACCACGCCTCGGCGTACGACATCCCCATCGCGCCCCACTACAACTGGAACATCCACGCGTCGCTGCTCGGGGCCATCGAGAACGGCCTCTGGGTGGAGTACTTCTACCGCGACATGGACGTGAAGGCGTTCGACGACGTCGTCGCCGACCCCGTGACGCCCGGCGACGACGGGATGATCGACCTCCCCGACCGCCCCGGCCACGGCGTGCCGCTCGACGAGGACGCGCTGGAGCGATTCAGAGACGACTGACCCCGACAAATATCACTCAACCAGACACATGCGAGACTACTCAGACCAGATCGACACCCGCGACCCGGACCGAGACGTACAGATCACCGGCCTCGACGCCTGCGTCGTCGAGGGGAACTTCGAGTGGAACCTGATCAGAGTGGAGACCGACGCCGGCGTCACCGGCATCGGCGAGGCGTACCGCGGCGGCGGCGTCCCGGAGCTCGTCGAGTACACGAACCGGTTCCTCGTCGGCGAGAACCCCCTCGACGTCGAGCGCCTGGTGCGGTACATCTTCCAAGAGATGTCGGGCCACGGCGGCACGACCGGGAAGGTCGTCACCGCGGCCTCCGGCATTGAGATCGCGCTGTTGGACGCCGCCGGGAAGATCCTCGGCCTCCCCGTCTACCAGCTGCTCGGCTCGAAGTACCGCGACGAGGTCCGGCTCTACTGCGACTGCCACGCCGGCGAGGCGTACGCGGTCGAGGACGGCGCGACCGCCTACGCCGACGCCGAGGCGTACTCCCCCGAGGCGTACGCCGCCGAGGCCGGCCGCGTCACCGACATGGGCTTTTCGGCGCTGAAGTTCGACCTCGACCTGCCGGCCGACAACGAGAACGATCCGTACAACGGGCGCCTGACGAACGCGGCGATCCGAGAGAAGAAGGAAATCGTCGCGGCCGTGCGCGAGGAGATCGGCTACGACGTCGACCTCGCGTTCGACTGCCACTGGGACTACTCCGTCGAGAGCGCGAAGCGGCTCGCCCACGAGTTAGAGGAGTTCGACCTGATGTGGCTGGAGGACCTGATCCCGCCGGAGAACATGGACGCCCAGAAGGAGGTGACGAAGGCGACGCGGACGCCGGTCGCGACCGGCGAGAACCGGTTCCGCGTCTTCGAGCTGTCGGACCTGATCTACGAGCACGGCGTCGACGTCGTCACCCCCGACCCGGCGACGGTCGGCGGGCTCACGGAGACGACGCGGATCGCCGACCGCGCCGAGGAGAACTACATGCCGATGTCCCCGCACAACGTCTGTAGCCCGGTGGGGACGATGGCCTGCGTCCACCTCGGCGCGGCCACGCCGAACTTCGACCTGCTGGAGTACCACGCCCTGGAGGTCGACTGGTGGGACGACCTGCTGGCGCGCGACGAGCCGCTGATCGAGGACGGGCGAATCGCGGTGCCGGAGGCCCCCGGGCTCGGGATCGAGCTCGATATGGACGTCGTCGAGGCGCACCTTCTCGAGGGGACCGACGGGTTCTGAGCCGCGCCCGTCGCAGGCGCGCTCTCGACTCGCCCCGACCCGCGAATCGACACGCGAAGCGACCCGCGATCCCAGCCGCTCGCCGGCCAAGAGTATACTTATTTATCCTTGGGATCGCAAGCGATCGTATGCTCGATTACTTCGACATGGAGTCGACTCTGTCCGAGGAGGAGCGGATGCTCGTCGACTCCGCCCGGTCGTTCATCGACGGCGAGGTCGACGACATCGGCCAGCACTGGATCGACGGCACGTTCCCGGAAGAGCTCATCCCGAAGATGGGCGAGATGGGATTCTACGCGCCGAATCTTGAGGGGTACGGTCTCCCCGGCGTCAGCGAGACGGCGTACGGCCTGCTGATGCGCGAGCTGGAGGCGTGCGACTCCGGGCTCCGCTCGATGGCGAGCGTGCAGGGCGCGCTGGTGATGTACCCGGTCCACGCCTTCGGAAGCGACGAGCAGAAAGACGAGTGGCTGCCGAAGCTCGGCACCGGCGAGGCGGTCGGCTGCTTCGGGCTCACCGAGCCCGAGCACGGCTCGAACCCCTCCGCGATGGAGACGCGCGCCGAGGCCGACGGTGACGGGTACGTGCTCAACGGGTCGAAGACGTGGATCACGAACTCCCCGATCTCGGACGTCGCCGTCGTCTGGGCGAAGGACCGCACCGAGGACGGGAACCCCGTGCGCGGGTTCCTCGTCGAGACCGACCGCGACGGCGTCACCACCAACAAGATCGACGAGAAGCTCAGCCTGCGCGCGTCGATCACTGGCGAGATCAGCCTCCAGGACGTCCGCGTCCCCGCCGAGAACCGCCTCCCCGGCGTCGAGGGGATGAAGGGGCCGCTGTCGTGCCTGACGCAGGCCCGCTACGGTATCGCGTGGGGCGCGGTCGGCGCCGCGCAGGACTGCTTCGAGGTCGCCAAGGGGTACGCCACCGACCGCGAGCAGTTCGGGAAGCCGATCGGCGGCTTCCAGATGCAACAGCAGAAGCTCGCGGAGATGGCGACGCAGATCACGCTCGCGCAGCTGCTCGCCCACCGGCTCGCCGACCTCAAGGAGGCGGGCGAGATGCGCCCGCAACACGTCTCGATGGCCAAGCGCAACAACGTCCGGATGGCGCGCGACCAGTCGCGGATCGCCCGCGAGATGCTCGGCGGCAACGGGATCACCGCCGACTACTCGCCGATGCGTCACATGGCGAACATGGAGACCGTCTACACCTACGAGGGCACCCACGACATCCACACGCTGATCCTCGGCGAGGACATCACGGGGATACAGGCGTACCAGTAGTCCGGCGCTCGCTCCGTCTCCGACGGCGCCTTTTTAAACGACCTGATTTCTCAGTCCCTCGTACTCGCCGGTCTCGGCGACCCGCTCGAGGTTCTCGACGAGGACGTCGGCGCACCGCTCCCAGTACCTCGGCGTGTGGCCCGCGACGTGGGGCGTCAGGAAGACGTTCTCGAACCCCCACAGGTCGTGGTCGCTCGGGAGCGGCTCGGGGTCGGTGACGTCGAGCGCGGCGCCGTGGAGCGCGTTCGCCCGCAGCGCGTCCACAAGCGCCGGCGTGTCGATCACGCCGCCGCGCGCGACGTTGACGACGATCGCGTCCGCCGGCAGCGCGTCGAGCTCGGGTTCGCCGATCAGCCCCTCTGTCGTCTCCGTGAGCGGACACGCGAGGACGAGCACGTCGGTCCCCGGCAGGACGTCCGCGAGACCGTCGTAGCCGACCACGTCGTCGGTCGGTCCCCCGTCCTCGACGGTGTGGCGGACGCCGACCGTGTCGACGTCGAACCCCTCGAACCGCTCGACCACGGTCTCGCCGATCGAGCCCAGCCCGACGACGGTCACGGTGCTGCCGGCGAGTTCCGTGAACGACTGGAATCGGCGCCACTCCCGGCGCCGCTGGCGGCGGCGCCCCTCGTCGAGCCGCCGCGCGAACGTCAGCACCCAGCCGAGCACGTGCTCGGCGACGTTCGGGCCGTGGACGCCCGACGCGTTCGTCACCGCGACGCCGTGCTCGGCGAGCGCGTCCAGCGGGAGGTGGTCGACGCCGGCGGCGTTGCACGCGAACAGCCGCAGGTTCTCGGCGGCCGCCACCTCCTCGGCGTCGATGTACTTCCCGGCGACGACGGTGGCCTCCCGCAGGTAGCGCCGGTGGTCGTCGGGCGTCGCGGCGAGGCGCACCTCCCGGTCGGGGAGGCGTCGGTCGAGAATCTCCGCGTAGTCGGCCGCCGGGATTCCGTGCGCGTCGTGGTCGAGCACCGCGACGTCGATAGTGGACATGCTCCACGCGTCGCGGTCGGTCGACAAAGTACCCGGGGTCGCGGTCGTCGGCGGCGTCGGCCCGCGGTCGTCAGCGGCGTCGGCCCGCGGTCGTCGGCGGCGTCGGCCCGCGTCCGTCGCGGTCCCCCGGAGCTACTCCCCCATCCGGATCGGCGGCGACGCGCTCATCAGGAGCAGGCAGCCGATCCCGACGCCCGCGCCGACGAGGCCGGTGCCGGCGCCGACCGCGCGGACCGCCGCCTCGAACCCGAGCGGGCGGGTCGCGACCGCGACGGCGACGCCCATGACCACCGGGGTCGCCGTCGCCGCCGCGCGCCCGCTCCCCTCGCCGAGGCTGACCAGTCCGCCGCGCAGGTCCGCGGGCGGGAGCGTCGTGATGACGCTCCGGTAGATGGAGAGCACGAGCCCGAACCCGATCCCCATGAACACGACGCCGACGGCGGCGACCGCGAACGATCGCGCGAGGAACGCGAGCGCGAGCCCGGCGCCCATCGACAGGTTCGTGGCGACGAGCGGGTAGAGCCGGTCGTCGAACAGGGAGGCGATCCGCCCGGCCTGCGTCGCGGCGAGCGCGTACGTGAGGCTCGCGACCGCCGCGAGGACCCCCGCCTCCGCCGGCGTGTAGCCGAGCACGTCGACGACGAGGATCGAGTTGTACGTGAGGAAGCCGAACCACGCGACGTTCGCGCTCCCGCGCGCCACGACCATCGTCCACGCCCGGCGGTGCGCGACGAGCGCGCGCATGTCTCCGATCTGCGCCCGGATCCCCGCCTCCGAACCATCGTCCGCCGCCTCGCTATCGAGCGGCTCCTCGAAGTACAGGTAGACGACCGCCGCGATCGGGAAGGCGACGGCGTACAGCAGGAACGGGTACTGCCACGCCATCCCGACGAGCACCCCGGCGGCCAGCGGGAACGCCGTCTGCGACAGCCCGGAGCCGGTGAACCGGAGCCCCTGCGCGGTCGCCTCCTTCGTGCCCGCGTACAGGTCGCCGAGGCTGGTGATGATGATCGGCGTGAGCGCGGCGAACCCGATCCCTTGGAGCGCGCGCAGGGCGAGCGCCGCGGCGAAGGTGGAGACGAAGGCGATGGCGGTGCCGGTGAGCCCGAACCAGACGAGTCCGAAGAGCAATACCGGCCGCCGCCCGTATCGGTCGGAGATCACGCCCGCGATCGGGATGACGACGATCGACGGCGCGGTGAACGCCGACATCATGAGCCCGATGTTCGCCGTCGACGCCCCGAGCGGCTCGACGAGCGATCCGAGCACGGGCGAGAGGAGCGCGGTGCCGAGCGGCGGGAGGACGTTGATGAGAAGCAGCAGCTGGAAGGGTCGCTCTCGGACGATCCCCGAGTCGGCTCCGGCGATCGACGAGGGGGATACCACGCATGGCCGCAGACGGTCGCCCGAATTAAACCTACGCGTAGGGGCAGTCGGTCCTCCGCGCAGGGGCAGCCGGTCGCGCGGCGGCCCCGCTCCGTCACCGAGCGGCGGTAGCGTCCGTCGGAACGCGTTCGACCCAATCGAACGCTTTTATGCTTGGAGTTCGACGCGTGAGTATGAACGGACAGCCGAAAGACGCCGATACGCCGGAAAAAGACGCGGTACGGACCGCCGAAACGATGTTCGACGTCGTGCAACGCCTCGTCGAGAACGACGGCGCGTCCCTGGCCGAGTTGGCGGCCGAACTCGACTACGCGAAGAGCACGGTGCACCGACACCTCCACACCCTAGCGGACCTCGGCTACGTCGTCCGGCGCGACGGGGGGTACCACGTCGGCCTCCGGTTCCTCGAGATCGGCGTCACCGCACGGAGCGGCTACCGCGGGTACGACCTCGTGCGCCAGAAGGTCGAGGAGATCGCGGAGGTCACCGGGGAGCGCGCCCAGTTCTTCGTCGAGGAACACGGGAAGGCGGTGTACCTCGCGCGGGCCGTCGGGGACCGGGCGGTCCGCACCGACCCCGGGATCGGCAGCCGCATCCCGCTGTACGCGGCGTCGGCCGGGAAGGCGATCCTCGCCGAGCTCCCGGAGCCCGAGCTGTCCGACATGTTCGAACGCATGTCGTTCGAGCCGGTGACGGAACACAGCATCACCGACCCGGACGAGCTCCGCGCGGAGATCGAGGCGGGACGCGAGCGCGGCTACTTCTTCAACAGGGAGGAGTCGCTCCGCGGGACCCACGCCGTCGGCGTCTCGATCTGCGACCCGGACGGCGAGGTGATCGGCGGGCTCAGCGTCACCGGCCCCTCGCACCGCCTGAACGGGGACCGACTCGAGTCCGAGATCCCGGACCTCCTGCTCGGCGCGGCGAACGAACTCGAACTCAACATCGCGCACTCGTAGCGTCTGCCCCCGGCCGTCGGCGGCGCTCGTCTGTTCGCGGTGTTCGCCCGTTCGATCATATCGAACGACGTTATCCGTCATCCGTGGACCGCTCGAGCTCTCGTCGGCTCAGAATAACACGAGTACTCTTGTTATTTTAACTCGGCTCCGGATAGTCGAGCCGTCCCGTCCGAACCGGGCTCGCGACGCCGGATCGGGTCCTCCGCATATAATTCATAATCGTGTCACGATCGGACGAAGATTATGGAGCTGAAATTAAATCGCCCCGCTCCCGACGATGTTCACACTCCGATCTTCTCTGAGAGTTCAAACGACGAGATCAACCCGCCAACGGCCGCTTTCAAAGGCTCTTAGCGACGATACGGAGAGCGGCGGCTCTCGGCGATATCCTCGAATCGATCGTCGGCCTCCGTTCGCACGGTGAGCGTCTCAACACCGTGTATCGGGCGTATACCCTGTTAAGGGCCGATCCGTGCCGCATTGCTCTCACTTGTCCGTCTTTTCCGCTCGCCGTCGCTCACGGCTCGCCGAACTCGAACGTATAATAGTGCTGTGATGTACCAACGTCTGTCATATGCGAACTGAGAAGGGAAAGACTGTGCCGGCCGCGGCGGCGGCGGCGTCGCGACTCCGGCTCCTCGACTGTCTCGTTCGACCGACGGACGAGCGATAGCGGGGGAGGGTCGCCTCCGGCCCGCGGCCTTGGGAGCCGCTTCCGGATCGCCGTCTCGCGGCGAGCGACCGGGTCCGAGTCAGGCCGTCTCCATCTCGCGCTCGAGCTCGCGGAGCCGCTCGACGCGGTTCTCGGTGGACGGGTGCGTCGAGGCGATCTTCCCGATGAAGCCGGAGCGGATCGGGATGATGAAGAACGCGTTCATCTCCGCCTCCTGCCGGAGGTCCTCCTCCGGCACGCGGTCCATCCGCCCGTCGATCGTCATCAGCGCCGACGCGAGCGCGCCGGGCTTCCCCGTGATCAGCGCGGCCCCGCGGTCGGCGGAGTACTCGCGGTACCGCGAGAGCGCGCGGATCAGCAGGAACGAGACGATCCAGACGACGATGGAGACGAGCACCGCGACGATGACGGGCGCGCCCTGACGGTTGTTCCCGCCGAGCAGCCATCCCCACCGGACGATGAAGAAGGCGATCGTCGAGAGGAACGAGGCGATGGTCATCACCATCACGTCGCGGTTCTTCACGTGCGCGAGCTCGTGGGCGAGCACGCCGTCGAGCTCGTCCTCGTCTAACGACCGGAGCAGCCCGGTCGTCACCGCGACGGTCGCGTTCTTCTTGTTCCGGCCGGTCGCGAACGCGTTCGGCACCTGCGTGTCCGCGACCGCGATCGTCGGCTTCGGGAGGTCGGCCTGCTGGCTCAGTCGCTCGACCCGCCGGTGGAGGTCGGGGTACTCGTCGGGGCTCACTTCGCGGGCGCCCATGCTCCGCAAGGCGAGCTTGTCGCTGAAGAAGTACTGGGCGATCGCGAACCCGCCGAGCATGATCAGCGGGAACAGGAAGTCGCCGAAGTACACGGTGAGCACGCCGACGAAGACGACGTAGAGGGCGAAGAGGAGGAACATCGTGAACGCCATCCGCCCACGGAGTCCCCAGTCGGTCTTCCATTCCATACCCGAGTTTTACCGTTCGTCGGATTAAAGCCTGCCGGGGTCGCGGGCGGGTCGTCTCGGCGGCGCGTTCGTCCGATCACGTGCGCGCTCGCCCGATCACGTCCGTCCCCGGCGCGAGGACGGTGCGCTTTTGCCCCGCCGTCCGGGACCCGAACGCATGGAGACCGTCCTCGTTACCGGCGGCCGCGGCGCCTCCGGGCGCTGGGTCGTCGACCGACTCGCCGGCGACTACGAGGTCGTCGTCGTCGACTACGACCACCCCGGCCTCGACGCCGACCCGGCACCGGGCGTCTCGTTCCGCGCGGCCGACCTCGCCGACCGCGGCGAGGCGCTCGACGTCGTCCGCGCGGTCGACCCCGACGCGGTCGTCCACTGGGCGGCGATCCCGGTCGCGGACACCCACCCCGATGGGCGCGTGTTCGAGACGAACGTCCACGCCGCGAAGAACGTCCTCGACGCCGCCGGCCGCGCGGACGCCCGGATCGTGCAGGCGTCGAGCGACGGCGCGTACGGCTTCTTCTTTGCCGATCCGACGCCGTTTCCGGACGAGCTCCCGGTCACCGAGGACCACCCGCTCCGCCCGGAGGACCCGTACGGGCTCTCGAAGGTGACGGCGGAGGCGGCCGCCGGCGCGGTCGCGCGCCGCGAGGGCGTCCCGGCGGTCTCGATCCGGCCGTCGTGGATCCAGTACCCCGGCGCGTACGCCTGTCGGGGCGACGAGTACGTCGGGGACCTGGACGCCGGCGCGGGCAACTTCTGGTCGTACGTCGACGCCCGCGACGTCGCCGACCTCGTCGCGGCGGCGCTCGCGGGCACTGCGGGGCCAGACCCGGCCGTGGGTCCCGGTACCCACGAGGCGGTCAACTGCGTCGCCGCCGACAACGCGCTCGGCCGCCCCCTCCTCGACCTCCTCCGCGAGTCGTACGGTGCGATCCCGAACGACTGCGCCGTCGACGAGAGCGCGCTCGCCGAGGGCGACGACCGGGGCGCCTACGCGGTCGCGAAGGCCGAGCGGCTGTTCGGGTGGACGCCGAGCCGGTCGTGGCGCGAGGCGGCCGGTGAGGACGTCCCCGAGCCGGTCCTGTTCGAGGCGTAGCCCGCAGCGGACGCTCGCCGCCGACCTCAATACTTGCCGCGACGAACGACCTCCCGCACGGGCCTATCTGCGGCGAGCCGGGGGCGCACGTCGCTTCAGCCGGCGAATCGGCCGACGGAGACCGTCACGGACGGCAGCGGTTCTGCCCACTGCCGGACGCTTCATGCGGTGACGTCTCGTCGAACGAGTACATGAGCGAGGCAGATCACACTGAACGGTTCGCGGTATCGGCCGAGAGCGAGAGCGAGACGAAGACGGTCGTCGAGGCGCGTGACTTCGAGTTCGTCGTCGACGAGCCGTCGCCGCTCGGGGGGACGAACGACGGACCGAACCCCGTCGAATACCTCATCGGCGCGTGGGCCGGCTGTCTCAACGTCGTGGCGCACACCGTCGGCGAGGAGCACGGGATCGACCTCGAAAACGTCGCGATAGATATCGAAGGCGACCTCGATCCCCGGAAATTCTTAGGGATCGACGAGGACCCCCGAGCGGGATATCAGGAGATCACCGCGCGAATCGAGGTCGAGGCCGACGCCGACGAGGAGGCGCTGGAGGCGTTGGCCGCGGAAGTCGAGCAGCGGTGTCCGGTCGGCGACAACCTCGAGAATCCGACTCCGATAAACGTGGCCATCGACGCGGCTTGAGGGTGGCCATCGACGCGGCTTAAAACGTGGCTACCGACGGGGCTCGAGACGCGGCCCGATCGGTCGCGCGGCACGCGAGGAACTAATCGATTTCAAATCGTCAGGATCGCGTTCACCAGCGTCCGGGTCGCGATCGCCGTCGCCGCGCCGAGCCACGTCAGCAGCACGAAGTGGATGTAGCCGTTCGCGGGGTTGCCGCCGTCTATCCGCCGGATCATCTGCGAGGAGAGGGCGGCGTTGAAGAGGACGACCGTCAGGAGGAGGTACTCGATCAGCGGGATGTCGTACGCGCCCGGGTAGACGATCTGGCCGATGTCCATCTCCTCGAGCCCGAAGTCGGCCGTGAGCTCGGCCAGGATCGCGACGATCTCCAGCCCGATGAAGAAGGCGAACGTCGCCGCCGCCGTGATCCCGTACAGCAGGCCGATGAACGTCATCGCCGCCTGTCGCCGCTGCTCGCGCAGCTGGTTCACGGCGTTCATGTTCTTCGAGATCAGCTCGCCGAGCATCTTCGGGTCCCCGCCCATCCGCCGGCCGACGAGGTACATCTCGGAGAACTTCTGGATGAGGTACGACCGCGTGTCGTACGTGAACTGCTCCCACGCACCCTCGGTGCTGATACGCATGTTGAGCCGGCGGTAGAGCCGCTCGATCGCCGGCGAGAGGTCGCCGAAGTTCTTGTCGCGCAGCGTGGTCAACACGTCGGTCGTCGTCGACTGCTTGGCGCTCTCGGTGGCGCCGAGCGCGCGCACGAAGGAGGGGAACTCGCCGTCGCGGGCCGTGATCTGCTGTTCCTCTCGCCTGAGGACGACGCCCGTGATGATGAGCGGCGAGATGGGGACCGCGAGGTACAGCGGCAGCCGGACGTCGTCGACGAAGAAGAGCAGCCCGGGGAGCCCGGAGCCGTAGCCGAACATCCCGGCCGCGGTGATCCCGATGATCAGGAAGGAGAGCCCGCCGCCGACCCCGAGCGACGCCCACAGCTTCAGGTCGCCCGGGGCGCGCTCGTCCGGGTGGAACCAGATCGGGTCGTACGGCGAGGTCGCCCGGATCATCGCGTAGAAGCCGAGCTGGACGAAGACGAACAGGACGATGACGGCCGCCACCGTCGCGGTCGGATTGTTCCCGGTGAGGATCGGGAGGACGATCGCGAAGACGAGGGCGAATGTCATCGAGAGGATCATCGACATGTACAGGTCCTTCATCACCTCTAAGTTCGCCAGCGAGGACTCGTACACCGTCTCGTACTTCGCGAGCATGACGTCCTGCTCTGAGACGAGGAACTCCTCTAACGACTGGCCCGCCCCCATCGTGTAGCCGAGGCGGTCGAAGAAGTCGGCCATCGCGTCTGAGGGCACCTCCTCGGCGCGCCGGCGACAGGCGTCGTCGAGGCTCTGGTTCCACGTGTCGACGAGGTGGACGACGCGGCCGATCTCCTCGGCGGCGACCCCGTACTCCTCCTCCTTTGCGAGCGTCCGAAACACCTCCATGCGGTCGATGTTCGTCGTCGACAGCACGGTCATGTGCGTCATCACGAGGTGGAGCTGGTTGTCGATCTGGTTCTCCAGGCTGGAGAGGTAGATCTTCGGGTAGATCACCGCCGCCACCAACACCAGCCCCCCGAACATCGGGACGGGAACCCGCGCCGCCAACGGGAGCGGGAGCGCGAACAGGCCGACGACGCTCGCGGCGAAGACGAGCAGCGCCGGGATCAACACGAGCCCGACGTACTTCCGCTTCGAGATGTCGAGTTTATCGTACGACTCCATGACGGCCGAGGTCAGCTCGGCCGCGGTCGCGAGCCCGTTTCCGACCTGTTTCACCGCCATTACACGTCAGCCTCGCTCATCGGTCGGTTCACCCGACGTTCCGGTGCATGTCGAAGGGAAGCCCCTCGACGCCGTCGCGCTGGAAGGAGTTGATCGCCTCGTTCACCTCGTGGTACCCCATGATCCCCTCCTGGATCATCCGCTCGATCAGCTCCGCGCGGAAGTCCAAGTCGTCGTAGATGTCGCGGGTGTCGGCGTAGCCGAGCAGCGTCGCGATCTGCTCTTCGAGGACGTAGGAGTTGTTCATCCCTTGGAACACGATGTCGTCTTCGACGGGGTCCCAGCTGAACACCTCCCGGGTGACGACCCCCTCCATCTCCTTGGAGTACCCCTCGATCTCCTGAACGCTCGTCACGCGGCGGAGGACGTCGTCGCCCTGTTTCACGCGGTTCTGGAACAGCGCCACGTCGGCGTTGTCCATGAACGTCTCGGGGACGTTGATCGGTTCGGAGGTGAACCGCTGGATCATCGAGACGATATCCGACGCGTGGAACGTCAGCATGACCGGGTGACCCGTCTGAGCCGCCTGGAACGCCATACGACCCTCGGCGCCACGGACCTCGCCCACGATGATGTAGTCGGGCCGCGACCGCAGCGCGGCGGCGACGAGGTCGAACATGTCCACGTCGGAGGAGCCCTCGTCGCCGCCCTCGCGGGTCAGCAGCTGCTGCCAGGTGTTGTGCGGGGGAATGACCTCGGCGGTGTCCTCCGCGGTGTATATCTTCGAGTCGTCCGGGATGTACGACAGGATCGCGTTCAGTGTCGTCGTCTTGCCCGACGCCGTTTCCCCGACGACGAACACGGTCTGTTCGTTCTCCAGACAGAGCCAGAGGTACGCCGACAGCTGCGGCGAGAGCGTTCCCCAGTGGGTGATTTGGTTGATCGACAGGGGCACTTCGTCGCCCTGCCGGATCGTGAGCGAGGAGCCTTTTAGCGACACGTCGTCGGAGTAGATGATGTTGATACGCGACCCGTCCGGCAGCGTCGAGTCGACGATGGGGTCGGAGTCGGAGAGCGGGTCGCCCATCCGTTCGCCCATGTTGCGGAGCCAGTTGTCGAACTCCTGGGGCGTCCCGAAGTCGACGGTCGTCTCCAACATCCCGTAGGTGCCGTGATCGACGTGGCACTCCTTCGGGCCGATGACGTGGATGTCCTCGTTGGCCGGGTCGCGCATTATCGGCTCGAGCGGTCCGAGTCCGACGATGTCGCGGTTGAGCCGGTAGCGAATGTTCTCGTACGTCTCCTCGGTGACGGAGAGCTTCCCCATGTTCAGCACCTTCGAGAGGTTCCCTCGGATGCCCTCGTTCTGCCCGTCGATGTGAGTGACCTCCTCTAACAGCTCCTCGATGAGGTCGTCGTACTCGGCCTCGCTGTCGGGAGCGGTGTGCTGCCCGCTCGTCCTGAGGAGGCGGTTCTTGACCTCTGTGAGGACCTCCGCCTGGGTACCGGTGATCTCCGGCTCGATGGCGTAGTACTTCGTGTCCTGTCCGAGGTCGCCGTAGATGTGACTGTAGATCGGCCCCCCGACCGGGTAGATGACGTTCGGGCGGTTCGACTCGTACTCGCCTTTCGGCTCCTCGATGAACTGCGGGAACTCCCCCGTGATCTGCTTGAACTCCCGGAGGTGTTCCCGGAGGTGGGGCCGCCGCATGGCGGCCTTGCGGAGCTCTTCCGACGGTTTCGCGGTTCCGTGTTCGGTCATGGTCTACTCGCCGCCTCCGCGGGTCCTGACTGCGCGCGCCGTCGCGAGCGGTCCGTCGTTCGCGTCCCGCCCGCGCGGGACGGCGGGTCCGTCGCGGGCGGGCGGCGTCATCACGCCACGCTGCGGCTCTCGATGACGATTCCGGTACCCGACCGGACAGAGAACCCGATCGTGTCCCCGACCTGTTCGCCCATCCCCGCGAAGCGTTTCACGTTGATCTGCCGGCGGATGTCGTTGCCGACCTCGATCATCTCCAGCTCGAGGAACACGTCGGCGATCGAGCGGAACGGGCCGATGGCCTCGTCGTCGACCGCCGACGGGTCGACGGTGAGCACGACGACCTTCCCCTGCGAGATGATCTCGCGGAAGAAGGAGATGATCTCCAGGGCGGCCTGCCGCTCCTCGTTCTTCCGGACGAGCGCCTCGAACGTCGGGTCGTTCCGGAAGATGGCGTCGAACGTGTCGAGGAAGATGACGTCGGAGTTCCACATCGCCTCCGCGTTCATCAGCCGCTTGAGCAGTTCCTTCCGCTCGCCGTCGCCGTCGGAGAACGCGCCCCCCGAGTCGAAGTCGGCGTGGAGGAACAGCAGCTCCTCTTGGAGGAGCGGCTTCACCATGTCGTACTCCAGCGAGTGCATCTGATCGATGAACCCGCGGACGGTGAGCTCCGTCGACATCATCGTGACGGACGCTCCCTCCTCGACGAGTCCGTACGCGAACCGCTGCGAGATGGCGCTCTTCCCGGCCCCGTAGTCGCCCTCCATGAGGACGATGCTGCCGCGGGGGATCCCCCCACCGAGCTCCTTATTCAAGCGGTCGCGTTCGCCGAGTCCGATGGAAAGCAGATTGTCTGTGCGAGGCATGTCAGTTGGCCTCCGTGCGGAACTGGAACAGCTCCTCGTCGCCGTTCACCGTGAGGTACACGCGGTGGTCCGTTCCGGGGTCAAGACCGTCGCTCGTCTCGCCCAGCCGGTTGGTGTCGATCGTGAGCCGCAGGACGTCCCCGCGGCTCCACGCCGCGCCCGTTCCGGCGGAGGCGAGCTCGCCCTCCGTCGCGCTCGGCGGGACGTAGGCGCCGTCGAAGACGACGTCGACGCCGGAGCCGTCCGGGTTGAGGCGCTGTGTCCCGGTGTTCTTTATCAGCAGCGTCACGTTCTCGTTCCCGCTCTCGTTGTACACCCCGGCGCTCGCGTCGGAGATGACGGTCACGTCGGTCCGGAGCTGCTCGGTCGCGTCGATCCCGGCGTCCTCGACGGCCGCGCTCACCCGGTCGACGCCGGTCGTGATCGTGCCCACGACGCCCGCGGCGATCACGAGGCTCGCGATGAACAGGATGAGGTGAGAGACCGGTACGCTGGCCATCTACGCGCTCACCTCCGCCGCGTCGCGGACGCCGGACTCGACGACGAGGACGACGCGAGTGGGGTCGCTCCCGGTCGTGATCGCGGTGTCGACGGTCGTCGTGTCGACCGTCACCGTCAGCGTCTCGCCGCCGAGCCAGAGCTCGGTGTCGCCGTCGCCGTCGACGGTCGTGGTCGCGTTCGGTCCGCCCACGTCGACGTACTCGTTGCCGACGACCAGCGTCGCGTCGCTCGCGACCAGCCCGACCGAGCCGTCGTTGGTGGCGTTGACGACCAGTTCGTCCGCGCCGTCGTCGTACGTCGCGTTCGTCACGGCGAACTCGGTGTTCTGCCGCTCCAGCGAGCGCTCTTGGATCCCCTGTTGCGCGTCGGTGACGCGGTCGAAGCCGTTGGCCGCGACGGGGTAGAACGCGGTGAACGCGAAGAACAGCCCCGCGACGATGATGGCCGTCGACGCGGAGACGCTAACGCCCATCTCCCCACCCTCCGTCGGCCGGGTCGGCGCGGTCGGAACGCGGGTTCGGGTCGTTCATCGGACGCGGGGAGCCGCCGTTCCGCTCGCGTCCGTCGGGTCGCTCGCCGCCGCGGTCCGTCCGCCCCTCTGCGCGTCCCGACCGCTCGTCCCGCCGTTCAGCGTCGCCGTGGCCGTTCGCGCGTCGCCCCTCGGAGCCGTCGTGCCGGCGCCCCTCGGAGCCGTCTCGACGCCGGCCGCCGCGTTCCTCGCGTCGGTCCCGCCCGTGGTCTCGCCCGCCGACCCGCGGCGCGCCGCCGCCGACCAGCGAGCCCCCGGCGAGGTCGTCCCACCGGTCGAGCAGCAGCAGGTGTCCGCTCGTCCCGTTGAGCTGCGTCACGTACCGGAGGCTACGAGTGTGGTGCTCCCGGACCAGTCGATCGGTCCCCGGTCGGTCGACGAGGTTGCGGTCGATCGTGCCGAAGCCGGAGAGGAAGTCGCGGAGCCGCGCGGCGGCCTCCGGGCCGACCCACTCGATGCGCTCGTAGTAGTTGATCGCGCGCACCGCGTCGGTGACGTCGCTTTCCGAGACGAGGAACTCCAGCCACTCCATCACGAGGAGGTCGCCGACGTAGTCGCCGGGGAGCTCCGTGAGGTACGGCTTCCCGCGGCTCCCGGAGAGGTCGTCCTCACCGACGTACTCGAAGCCGCCGCCGTTCGCCTCGGCCGGATCGCCGCCGGGCTGTCGGCCGCGCGTGTGGTCGGCCGCCGGCTCCGGTTCGGGGTCCGGCTCCGGTTCGGGGTCCGGCTCGTGGCCGTTCGTCGCGGGGTCTGCGTCGGTCGCCGGCTCCCCGTCGAACGAGTCGTCCCCGTCGTCGAACGGGTCCGTCTCGTCACCGAGGTCGTCGTCGAAGGGATCCGTCTCGTCGCCGAGGTCGTCGTCGAACGAGGCGTCCCCGTCGTCGAACGGGTCCTCGTCCGCGGGGGCGGCCGCGTCGCCGTCTCCCCCCTCTTCGTCGGCCCAGTCGGCCTCCCCGGCGTCGTACTCCTCTTTCAGTTCGCTGAAGCTCTTTCCGTCGTCGTTCATGTCGTCTCCCTCGTCCGCCGCCGCGGTCTCGGACGAGGCGTCGGCGGAGTCGCCGTCGTCCGTGTGGTCGTCGTCCGGTTCCCCGTCCAGCTCGCCGAACTCGTCGCCGCCGTCGTCGAAGTCGTCGTCGAGCATCTCGTCGTCGAAGAACCCGTCGGCGTCCGCGTTCGCGACGTCCTCGTCGAGGTCGTCCCCCGCGTCGTCCTCCTCCTCGTCGTCGAAGAGGCCGAACGACCCCTCGCCGCCGCCGCTGACGCTGTCGAAGCCGCTGGAGTCGTCGACGAAGGGGTTGATCCCGCGGGTGACCATCTCGTAGATGTCGAGCAGGTTCCTGACGTCCTCCTCGATATCGTCGACCGCGGCCGAGATCTCCTCGTTCTCCGACCGGACCGTGGACACCGTCGAGGAGAGCGACGCGACCTCGTTCTCGAGGTCG
>NZ_NHPG01000002.1:0-3004 GCF_002252965.1 Halorubrum sp. Ea1 | reverse complement strand
CTCGCCGACCGCGGCGCCGAGCTCGAACTCGAACCCCTCGTCGGCCGGGCGGCACGTCGAGAGCACCCACCCCAGGGCGCCGACCGGGAAGCCCATCGCCCCGGCGACGACGCCGGCGGCGAGCCTCGACCCGGTGTCCCGGTAGACGAACCCGGCGATCGCGAGGAGGAGGACGGCGAACGCCGCGAGCGCCGGGGGCTCGCGGAGGAACTCGTAGCACGCCGGCGGGACGGAGAGGGCGGTCCCGCCGCTCGGGGCGGCCGACGCGCCGACGTCGCCGCTCTCCCCGCTCGGTCCCCCCCCGGCGCCGGCGCCGCCGATCCCGCCGCCGCCGAGGCTCACGGCGGAGTCGAGCGTCGCCGCGGCGACGCCGAGCGCGACGACCGCGAGGAGCGCGAGGAGGGCCGCAGCGAGGGTGTCCCGCTTCACGTCCGTGGATACGCCGTACCGCACGAATAGCTTTCGGCGAGCGCGGGGACCGTCGACGACGCGGCGGGTCGGTGCGACGGCCCCGGACCGGCCGGGCCGCTTCAGTCCGCCGACCCGTCCACGACGTCGTCGAGCGGGGTGGTCGGGAACAGCCCGTCGACGTCCGGGTCCGGGTCGACGAGGCGGTAGCGGACGCCGTCGCGCTCGACGACCCCCGCGTCGGCGAGGTGGTCGAGGTGCGCGAACGCCTCGCCGGGCCCGTGGAGCACGTGGATGTCGACCAGGTCGCCGAACAGCGCCGCCGACACCTCCCACGCCGTCGCGGGGCCGCCGTCGGCGAGGACGTCGAGCACGCGCCGCGTCCGGTGGCGGTGGTGATCGAGGATCGTCGCGGCCCGCCGGCTCGGGTCGTCGATCCGCTCGCGGTGACCCGGGTGCGCCGCGTCGAAGTCCCGCTCGACGATCCGCGCGAGGCTCCGGCCGTACGCCGCGAGCGGCGCGTCGACCCGGACGTCCGCGCCGCCGACGTTCGGGGTATACTGGGGGAGGAGCGCGTCGCCGGCGAACAGCTCCTCGGGGGCCGCGGATCCCTTCCGCGGCTCCCGACCGCTTCGCCCGACCGGCTCGTGGTCCGGGGCCTCGCGCGGGTCGAATGCGAACCCGGCGAGCCCGGCGGTGTGCCCCGGCAGGTGGACGGCCTCCAGGGCCACGCTGCCGACCTCGACGACGTCGCCGTCGGCGATCGTCGTCACCTCCGCGGGGCGGCCGCTGAGATCGGTTCCCACCGCGTCGAAGAAGTCGCGCAGGCGCTCTTGGTCCGCCTCGGGGAGCCCCCATCGGTCGAACGTCTCGCGCTGGAGGTCGGGGTCGGCCGCGAGCGGCGTCTCCGTCCCGTCGACGAGGGGCGCGTCCGCCTCGTGGACGTACACGTCGGCGTCGCCCGCGGCCTGGATCTCGCCGGCCAGCCCCGCGTGGTCGGGGTGCCAGTGCGTCAAGGCGATCGCGTCGACGTCGTCGAACGCGACCCCGTGTTCGGCGAGCCCGGCCTCCAGATCGGCGCGGACGTCCGGGAGCGCGACGCCGGTGTCGACCAGCGCGGTCGTCTCGCCGTCGAGCAGGTAGACGTCGTTCGCACCCTCGAACACCGTGTTGCCGAGCTGGATCAGCTTCACACCCTCCCGTCGTCGGGCGCGCATTTGAGGGTTGCCTCCGCGGAACCCCCGGCGATCGACCCTCCCGCTTCGGGCGCCTCAGTCCGGCACGTCGACGCCGGTAAACTCGAAGCGGGCGCCGCCGTCGGCGCTCTCGGTGACGCCGACGTCCCAGCCCTGGGTCGCCGCGACGCTCTCGACGATCGCGAGCCCGAAGCCGGTCCCGTTCTCCCCGGTCGAGTGTCCCGTCTCGAACACCGCCTCGCGGTCGCCTTCGGGGATCCCGGGGCCGTCGTCGGCGACGTGGAACCCCCCGTCGAGGTCGCCGACCGTGACCGTGACGTCGTCGCCGGCGTGCTCGACCGCGTTTCGGACGAGGTTCTCGAACAGCTGCCTGAGCCGGCTCCGGTCGGCGCGGACCGCGCGGTCGGTCTCGACCCGCAGCGTCGCGTCGCCGGTCTCGACCCCCTCCCAGCACGCCTCGACGAACTCGCGGAGGGGGATCCGCTCCGCGTCCTCGGCGCCGTCGCCGTCGCGGGCGAGGGACAGGAGGTCCTCGATGAGCGTCTCCATCCGCTCGTGGGCGTCGGCGACGGCCTCGAGGTGCTCGGAGTCGCGTTCCTCGCGGGCGAGCTCCAGCCGCCCCCGCGCGACGCTGAGCGGGTTCCGGAGGTCGTGCGAGACGATGCTGGCGAACTCCTCCAGTCGCTCGTTCTTCTCTCGAAGCGTCTCCTCGCGGCGCTTCCGCTCGCGGACGTCCCGGATGACGCCGACGCGGTTCAGACCGTCGCCGTCCTCGCCCGTCACTAGGCTGAAGCGCATCTCGACCGGGAACCGCTCGCCGTCCGCGGTGAGAAAGTCGTACTCGACGACGCCGGTCTCGCGGTCGCCCGCCGCCATCTCGCGCCGGACCCGTCTGGCCTCCTCCGCCGTCTCTTCGGTGACCCAGTCGTAGATCTCGGTTCCGACCAGCTCATCGCGGCTCACCCCCTTCATCTCCGCGTAGCGCTCGTTGACGTACGCGATGGTCCCGTCGGGGCGCACGGCGTACACGGCGTCGTCCAGCGAGTCGAGGACCGTCTCGTACCGCCGTATCTCCTCGCCCCGGGGTGACCGTTCAGTCATGGCTCCTCTCGTCCGTTCGTTTCAGCCGTTCAGTAATAAATGGGCCGTCACGCTCGTCCGCTCGGGTCCGCTGCGGCCTCGCCGCCGGAGCGGTGCGGTTCGGGCGCCGACGCGGTGCGGTTCGGGCGCCGACGCGGTGCGGTTCCGGTGCGTTTTCGTCGTCTCGCGCCTACCCGACCGCATGGAGTATCAACCGGGCGTGTGCAACATCGGACCGGCCCAACAGCGACGGCGGCGACGAGGGTGATCGCGAGGAGGAACGAAACGACGCCGAGGAGGAGCCGCCGTCGCTGTTGGGC
>NZ_NHPG01000115.1:0-29969 GCF_002252965.1 Halorubrum sp. Ea1 | reverse complement strand
CGGACGAAGCCGCCGCCGACGCCGAGGAACCCGGAGATCAGGCCGACGCCGCCGCCGACTCCGGTGATGGTCCCACAGCGACGCCTCGCTCCCGTCCGCGAGCGTCATCATCGGCGGAACGTTGTACGACTTGATCTTCCGGGCGATCTCGGGGACGTCGTCCTCCGGCGTGACGTCGGACCCGCCCTCGCTCTCCGCCTCCGGCCCGTCTCCCCCCGCGTCCGCCTCGTCGTTCAGCGCGTTCCGCGTGAAGAGGATCCCGATGGCCGCGAGCAAGATGACGTACGCGACGCCGACGACGACGCTCGCGATGCCGAGCACCTCCAGCCCGAACACCAGCCGGCTGCCGAGCTCGATGCCGATCGTGATCCCGACGAACATCAGCGCGCCGAGCCGGTAGTCCACCTGCCCGGCGTCGTGGTGTTTCAACGTCGCGATCACCGCCGTCCCGAACACGAACGCCATCGAGCTCCCGATGGCGACCGGAGCGGAGTATCCCAAGATGAGCAGCGCGGGCGTCACGAGGAACGATCCGCCCATCCCGAAGAACCCGAAGAACACCCCGACCATGAACCCGAAGACGACGAACAGCGCGAAGAGCTCCGCGCTCAGGCCCAGCAGTCCGAGCATCTAAATCCGCTGTATCCGGTTAAATACGGTCGGCGCCAGTTTGTCCTCGAGGATCCCGTAGGCGGCGTACAAAAGCGCCGCCTCGACGAGGACGAGCCCGATCACGACGAGCGCCGCCACGGTCGGGGGCGCGCCGGGGAGCAGCTCCGTGCCCGTCATCGGCACTCCCCTCCGCCTCCGGCGTTCGCGCCCGGCGATGGCCTCGGATAGGACTCTGTCATACATCCGTCCGTAGACCGCGTGAGTTGATAATGGTTTTGGGATTAACGTACAATACTATATCCGCATGACGAACGGGACACCTTCTGTAACTTATTGGTAAGTTACGCACTCGACGAGCCGGCGCCCTCGGCGGTGGAATCGGCCAGTGATCCCGGTGTTTCGGCAGCGAACCGTCCGCGGACGGGGACGCCCGTTGGAACGGCGGTCCCCGCACGAGCGGAGCGGGTCGAGTCTCTCGTGACGGCTGCGCGCTCAGTTAGCAGTGCGCATTGAACGGCTCGGCAGCCGCGACGAGACGGACGGTGTCGAGGCGGGGCGGGCTACTCGCCCGACTCCGTCTCCGCGTACCGGTCCGGCAGGTACGGGGTCAGCGCCGCCGGCACCAGCGGGATCACGAGCGCGGCGAGCTCCGCGAGATGCCGGCGGAGGACGGTGTAGACGGCGGCGACGAGCAGGGTCCCGGCCACGATCAGCCGGAGCGGGCCGTCGAGCAGGTAGAGGAGCGGGAGCGACAGCCCGACGGAGAGCGCGAGGTCCTCAGCGGCGCCGTCGTACCTGACGCCGGAGCGCGGCGCGACCCAGCGCTTCCGGTAGTGGTCGTACACCGCGCGGTCGGAGTTCCCCTCCCACGGCCGCAGCTCCAGGCCGCCGCCGTACATGTCCGAGACGCTGTGGAGCGCCGCCCCGAGGAAGAACAGGGCCGCCCCGACCGCGGCCGCCGAGGGGGCCGCTAAGGCGACGACGAGGGCGACGACGGCGGCCGCCGAGTAGTAGACCGGGTAGTGGAGGGTCTTCCGGTGGCCGACGTACATGTCGAGGTCGGGGAACAGGCCGCCCAGGAACCCCGCGACCAGCCCCACGGGCGCCAGTTCCGGCGCCACGCGCACGAGGGGCGCGGCGAGCAGCATCCCGGCCAGCACGTGTGTCGGCAGCATCATCGTGGCGGAACGAAAGCGACAGAACGGTATTAACGTGTCGGCGGACCGGAAGTGGCCACCGGGTCGAGTCGATCGATCCGGAAGAAAGCGCTTAACTGCCGTATCTCGAGCGTTTCAGATGTCTCTCCGCTCGAACAGCACCTGCGAGAGGATGAGCAGTCCGACGAACGCGACGAGGAGGATGGCCGAGTCGATGGGCTCGAACGACCCGTCGATCAGGATCGGCGTCGGTTCGTAGTAGTGCGTCGGGCTCAGGTACTGTATCCAGTCGTACGCGTCGGCGCCGCCGACGACGGACTCGACGAGGTACAGGACGAAGACGGTGCCGACGGCGGCCCGCTCGGCGATCGCCGCGCGGTCTACGGCGACCGAGAAGACGAGGCCGACCCCCGCACAGACGAGGAGAAACGGGATCGACAGCAGGTGGGCTAACAGCAGGTGGTCGAGCGGGACCGTCTCGCCGACGACGACGACGAATAGGTAGATGATCGGGCCGCCGCCGGCGTTGACGGCTATCATCGGGACGAGCAGTCCCGCGAACTTCTCGACGAGCAGCCGTGACCGCGTGACGGGAAACGACAGGAGGAGCTCCATCCGCTCCGTCTCGATGTCGCCCGCGACGGTGCCGCCGGCGGCGTACGCGAAGTACAGCCCCAGGCCGAGCAGCCAGACGAAGTTGAACACCTGCGCGCCGAGGAACCCCTCGATGGTCGACAGGCTCTCGATGCCGAACGCCTCCAGCATCGCCGGGGGCAGGTCCCTGAAGACGTCCTCGTAGTTGACGCCCTCCAGAACGGTGAAGTACCAGACGATGAACCCGGCGTACGCCCCGACGCCGGCCGTGAGGATCGCGGCGCCGCCGAGCCGCCGTCGCCCCTCGTACCGAGCCGTCTCAAACATTCGTCGCTCCCGCCCCGTCGCTTTCGTCCGGCGTCTCCACCCCGTCGCCTCCGTTCGGCGTCTCCACCCCGTCGCCTTCGCCTCCCCCGTCCGACGCCCCTCCGGCGTCGTCCCCTCCGTCCGCCGACTCCTCGCTCCCGTAGTAGTGGGCGAACACGTCCTCGATCGGGGGCTCGCCGATCTCCACGTCGCTGACGTCGTGGGTCGCGAGTTCGCCGAGGAGCGCGTTGACGTCGCCGGCGTAGACGAACTGGACGCCTTCGGCGAACCGCTTGGGGTCGACGACGCCGTCGAGGCCGGCTATCGCCGCGACCGCCGCGTCGCTCGCGTGCACCCGCACGTGTTTGCCGCTCCGGTGGAGCAGCGCTTCGACGTTCTCGAGCTCGACGAGCCTCCCGGCGCGGAGGATGCCGACGCGGTCGCAGACCCGTCGCACCTCGCTCAACACGTGCGAGGAGAAGAACACGGTCGTGCCGCGGTCGCGCTCGTCCCGGACGAACTCGTTGAACGCCTCCTGTTTGAGCGGGTCGAGCCCGCCGGTGGGCTCGTCCATGATCACGAGGTCCGGGTCGTGCATGAACGCCTGCACCAGTCCGAGCATCCGCTTGTTCCCGGTCGAGTACTCGCGTACCGGTCGGTCGACCGGCGGGGTGAACAGCTCCAGCAACTCCTCGCGGCGGCCGTCGCCCTTCATCTCGCCGTGGTAGTCGAGCACCGCCTCGCCGGTCACCTCCCCGTCGAAGCCGAGGTGAGCGGGGAGGTACCCGATCCGGCGCTTGGCCTCGGTCAGCGCTGCCTCGTCGCGGATGTCGGCGCCGAGCACCCTCGCCGTCCCCGAGGTGGGTTTTAACAGCCCCAGCAGCAGTCGTATCGTCGTCGACTTCCCCGCCCCGTTGGGCCCGAGGAACCCGAACACCTCTCCCCGGTTCACAGTGAACGACACGTCGTCGTTCGCGACCACGCTCCCGAAGTCCTTCGTGAGTCCCTCGACGACGAGCGGGCGGTCGGTCTCACCGGACATAGAACCACCACGCGCCGGTGGCGACGAGGAGCAGGAGGACGGTCAACACGGCGGCCTCGACGGGGACTCCCCCGCCGGACGACTCGACGACCGAGGCGGCGACCGTCGCGGTGTCGCCGGTGACGCGGACCCCGCCGGGGTCGGTGTAGCCGATCTCGACGCTCGCCGGATACCGACTCGGCGGCGCGTCGCCGTCGATCGAGAGGTCGAACGCGACCCGGCCCGTCTCTCCGGGCGCCAGCGACGGGATCACGGTCGTTCGGAACTCGCTCTCTAACGGCTGGTCGACGGCGAGGCGCAGTTCGACGTCGCGCAGTTCGACGTCCCGACGGTTCGTCACGTCGAGGCGCAACACGCCGTCTTCGCCGGCCGCGAATCGCGGGTCGACCGCGGACACCGTCACCGCGTCCCGGCGCTCGGCGACGGGAACGCGTACCGCCTCCCGCGTCGTCCGTTCCGCGTCGGCGGCGCTCCGGTAGCTCGTCGAGAGGACCAACTGCAGCGGCACCGAGTCGGCGTCCGCCGGGATCTCGCCGCGGAACCGGAAGGCGGCGCTCTCGCCGGCCGCGAGGTCGCCGACGGCGTACCGCGGACTGCGGGGGACGAACGCCCCGTCGCCGACCGCGAGGACGACGCTCCGAACGTCGCTCGGCCCGTCGTTGCGGATCGTCCCGCTGACGCTTCCGTTCTCGCCGACGCGGAGCGTGGAGTCGTCGACCGCGACAGAGAAGGACTGCTCAGGCCGCGGTCGGAGCCCGACCGGGATCCCCTCGTGCGCGTCGCGGATGCCGTCGACGTCGGTGTATCGAACGGTGCCGGTGAGGTCGAACGACTCGGCGGCGGCGTCCGCGCGGACGCTCGCCGGGAACCTGACCGTGGCGTTCGCTCCGGGGGCGAGCCGGTCGATCCGCGCGGTGTTCCGGTCCGTCTCGCCGAGCGCGACGTCCGGACCGTTCGCGGCGAGTTCGATCGAGAGGTCGCGGGCGGGCTCGCCCCCGACGTTGGTCACGTTCACCGCGATCGTCCCGGCGCCGCCGACTTGGACGTCCGTGCCGACCGTCCGCATCGCGAAGCGGGGCGCGTCGTCGACGGTCACCGATACGGACTCGGTCCGCGTCCGCGTCCGGTCCTGCACGATCCCGCTCCGCGGGGCCGAGAGGAACGTGTGCGAGTACCGGAGCCGCACGTCGAGCGAGTACCGTCCCGGCTCCGCGTCGGCCGGGACCCTCACGGAGACGGGCACCTCCCGGACCGCGCCCTCGGCGATCGACCCGACGGCGAATCGTCCCGTCTCGACGACGAGCGGCGAGCCGTCGTTCCGGACCTCGACCACGACGCCGCGCGCGGTCGTGACCGCGGCCCGTCGGGCGTCCGACCCGGCGTCGACCTCGCCGTCGTTCGCGACCTGCACCGCGAGCTCCGTCGCCGTTCCCGGTGTCACCGTCGAGTCCGGGACGTACACGTCCAACTCGGGTTCGCCGCGGACGAACGGCGGCTCCTCCTGGGCGACGGCGAGTCCGGCGAACGACCCGACGAGGAGCGCGAGGACGGCGACGAGCGCGAGGGCCGGGGCGATCCGTCGGGTCATTCACCTCACCGGCCCGACGGCCGCGGGGCGTCCGTCCGCCGATCGAAGCGCGCCCGAACGGGAGCGCGGGCGGCGTGTCATACGCCCAACTCCTCCCGCCGGTCATATATGTTTACGCGTGTCGACGGACCGCGCCGACCGCGGCCGGTACGGGGCGCTTATCTCGCTGGAACCGAGTGTCTCGGTATGCTCATGACGCCGGGACCGACCGCGGTCCCCGCCCCCGTCCGCGACGCGATGAGCCGCGAGCTGATCAACCCCGACGTGGACCCGGAGTTTCAGCGGATCTACGACCGGCTCACCGACCGGTTGGCGGCGGCGTACGGGCTCGAGCCGAGGGAGGCCGACCGACCCGCGGGGACGGGCGACGGGCCGGCCCGCGACGTCGTCGTCCCCGGCGGGGAGGGGATCCTCGGTCTGGAGGCCGCGATCGCCTCGCTCGTCGAGCCCGGCACCGAGGTCCTCTGCCTGTCGAACGGGCTCTACGGCGACGGCTTCGCCGACTTCGTCGAGTCGTACGGCGGCGAGGCGACGCTGGTCTCGGCCGACTACGACGACCCGCTCCCGCTCGCGGAACTGGAGTCGACCCTCGCCGACGAGGGCACCGACTTCGACGTCGCGACGATGGTCCACTGCGAGACGCCCACGGGGGCGCTCAACGACCTCGGTCCCGCGCTCGACCTGTTGGAGGGGGCCGACGGGGAGGTCCTCACCGTCGTCGACGCGGTCTCCTCGCTCGGCGGGGTGCGGGTGCCGACCGAGCGGATCGACGTCTGTCTGGGGGCCTCCCAGAAGTGCTTCAGCGCGCCGCCGGGGCTCACCACGGCCGCGATCAGCGAGCGCGCGTGGGCCGCGATGGACGAGCGCGACCCGCACTCGCTGTACACGAACTTCCTGCCGTGGCGCGACACCTCCGGGGGGTTCCCGTACACCCACCTGACGACCGAGGTCGTCGCGCTCGACGCGGCGCTCGGGCTGTGGCTGGAGGAGGGCCTCGACGCGGTCCGGGAGCGACACCGCACCGCGGCGGCGCGGTGTCGTGAGCGCGGGGCCGAGTCGGGGGTAGAGCCGTATCCGGGCCCCGAGCGCAGTTCGCCCACGGTGACCGCGTTCGCGGTCCCCGGACGAGCAGCGGAACTGCAGGAGCGCCTTCGCGAGGAGCACGGCGTGCTCGTCGCGACGGGACTCGGGGAGTTAGCCGGGGACATCCTGCGCGTCGGCCACATGGGTCACAGCGCTCGAGTCGACCGCGTGGACGAGACGATGGACGCGCTGGCGGACGTGTTGTAACCCCGGACCGACGTCGTCGAGGGGCCGGTGAGCCGGCTCTCGTGGGACCCGCCGGAGGCGAACCGCTCCGACCGGCTCGGGTCTCCACGAGGCGCCGACGGCGCGGTCAGGCCTCCGCGACGTCGATGCGCAGTTCGTACGTCTCCTCGCCGAGCGTGATCGGGTTCCCGGTCTGCCGTATCGAATAGCTCCCCGGAGGGGCGGCGAACTCGTACGTCTCGGACCGGGAGCCTCCGGGGGCGAGCGCGACGCTGATTCCGATGTCGTCCCCGCCGGTTACCCGACGCCCCTCCGTCTCCACGTGCTGACTCTCGACGTACTTTTCAGTCCACAGGATCGCGGCGGGCGCGTCCGGGTCGTAGAGCACTCCGAACGGCTCCGGAGCGCCCGTCACGTACTCGATCTCGCGCTCCGTTTCGTTTCTCGCCGTCAGTTCGACGACCGCCGGGGACCCCTCGCCGATCTCGGAGCGGCGAACGTCGCAACTGAAACCGATGGCTCCGTCGCCGGCCACGCGCGAGAGCGACGCCGTGACCGAACGCCCGTCGCCCGACCCCGGATCCCCGGGCGTGCCGTCCCGACCGACGCTATCCAAACACCCCGAAAGGGGAAGCGCCGACAGTCCGACGACGGAGAGGGCACGTCTCCGCTTCATGGCTCCGACTGGCGTCCAGTTGCGAATAATATTGTCGATGGCACAAACGGTCGTGTGAGACTCCGCTTGCGGGCCGCAGAGACCGGCCGTCTCAGACGGGAGCCCGCCCGGCGAACGGGAGTTCGGCAGAGCCGGCGAGCAGTCCGCGAGTATCGACGACGAGGCGGCGGTGAGCACCGTCTCGGGAGCCTCAGATCTGCCATTTATAACTCACCGGCTCCGTTGAAATCCTCACTCCGTGATCGGTCACAGTGGCCGTGCTGAATACAGCGCGCATATTCACGGTCGGCGGAGTCAGTTGTACAGTCGGTTTCGTTCTGGTAGGGCTAGCGTTTAGATGCCCAGCGTCCGAATACTACGTATGCACTGGCGCAGACGGCGCGACTTGGAAGGCGGGAAGGAATTGGGGGTCTGGTTGCTCCTCGACGACGGAACCGTCGAGAAAGAACTGTACGTCGAGTCTCACGAGTACCGAGGCGGCGATTTTGACGTATACACTGCATCTCCCGACGGCGAGTGGGAGCACAACGGTACTTTCGAGACGGCTGACGACGCGTTCGACGCGGCTCTCGCACAGATCGAGGAGAGTCAGTTCCCTCTCGAAGGTACGTGAACGGCCACTTCTATTCCGCGGACTTGATCCTAACCGGCGGTGTACACACCCTCTGTATCCAACACGGAGCTTCTATCGACTACAGCTGAGTTCTACAGAGCCAGATCGTCGTCTCCGTTGCCGGTCGTCCGGTCGTTGCCCGCGGTTCCGCCTCCGGAACGCCCTTGCCCGCGCCCGGACCAATTGGGAGTGAACATGAATCACCGCACGCTCGGGGACGTCGGCGCGGTCAGCGAGGTCGGCTACGGCTCGTGGCAGATCGGGAGCGACTGGGGCGACGTGAGCGAGTCCGAGGCCGTGGCGGCCGTCGAGACCGCCCGCGACGCCGGGATCGACTTCTTCGACACCGCCGACGTGTACGGCGACGGGCGCTCGGAGCAGATCCTCGGCGAGGTCCTCGAAGACGACCTCGCGCGCGGCGACGTGACGGTCGCGACGAAGGCCGGCCGACGGCTCGACCCCCACGTCGCCGACGGGTACACCGAGGCGAACCTCCGCCGGTTCGTGAATCGCTCGCGCGAGAACCTCGGGATCGAGACGCTGGACCTGGTCCAGCTCCACTGCCCGCCGACCGACGTCTACTACCGACCGGAGACGTTCGACGCGCTCGCGACCCTCGCGGACGAGGGGCGGATCGCGAACTACGGCGTCAGCGTCGAGCGCGTCGAGGAGGGGCTCAAGGCGGTCGAGTACCCCGGCGTCGAGTCGGTCCAGATCATCTTCAACCCCTTCCGCCAGCGCCCGGCCGACCTGTTCCTCGACCGGGCCGCCGAGCGCGACGTGGGCGTGATCTGTCGGGTCCCGCTCGCCTCCGGCCTGCTGACCGGCGCGCTCTCGCGGGACGACGTGTTCCCGGAGAACGACCACCGCAACTACAACCGCGACGGCGACGCCTTCGACGTCGGCGAGACGTTCGCCGGCGTCCCCTACGAGGCCGGACTGGACGCGGCCGACGCGCTCGCGGCCCGCGCCGACGCGGTCGCCGCCGACCCGACCGACGCGACCGGCGACGGCCTCTCGCTCGCGCAGTTCTCGCTCCGGTGGATCCTCGATCACGACGCCGTCTCGACCGTGATCCCGGGGTCGACGACGCCTGAGCACGTCCGCGCGAACGCGGCCGTCAGCGACGCTCCGCCCCTCGGCGAGGCCGCCCATGAGACGGTCCGCGAGGCGTACGACGAGCGCGTCCGCGAGCACGTCCACCACCGCTGGTAGCGAAGGGGGTCGGCGACGGAACGAGTCGCTTTTCTCCCGAGACGAGACAGGACGGATGGAACCGATCCGTGGTCGACGGAGCCAGCGCCGAAACCGACGGCAGCCCCCCGGACGAGTCCGCGAGCGGTAGCGACGCCCCGGGCGGTAGCGACGCCCCGGGCGACGACGCCCCGAGCGACGGCGATACCGATTCGATCCCCGACGACGAGCGCGAGGCGCTCGTGACCATCGCTCACGGCGCCGTGGTCACGTCCGGCGGCGTCTCCGGGCAGCGAGCGCTGACGGCGGCGACCGAGTTCGTCCTCGCGCGGGGGCTCGGCCCGACGGCGTACGGCGTCTACGCGCTGGCGTGGCGGATCGCCCAGCTCCTGTCTCGGCTCGTCACCTTCGGGAGCGTGCCGGCGCTACAGCGGTACCTCCCAGAGTACGCGGACGACCCGCGACGCCGGGGCGTCGTCGCAGGGCTCGCGTACGCGACGACGCTCGGCTTCGGCGCCGCCATCGCCGCGGGCGTCTGGCTGGCCGCGCCGCGGATCAACGACCTCACTGTCGGAGAAGCGGCCTTCCCGGGCGCGATGCGGGCGTTCGGCTTCCTCGTCGGGTTCCTCGGCGTCGTCATGGTCGCGTCGGGGATCTTCCGCGCCGTCGGCTCGGCGCGCGGCGAGATCGCCTTCAACAAGCTGCTCCGCCCGGGAGTCCGCCTCGTCGCCGCGGTCGCGGCGCTGGCGCTGGGCTACTCGATCGGGGGCGTCGCCGTCGGCATCGTCGCCGCGACCGCGCTGCTCGCGGCGGTCGCCGTTCCGCTCGCCGCGCGGGTGACCGGGGTCGTCCCGTCGCTGCGGGGCGCCCGGCTGGAGGCGCGGCGCTTCTACGACCACGCGGCGCCGGTCGCGATGAGCAGCCTCGGGAAGGTGTTCCAGAACCGCGTCGACGTGCTGCTCGTGGGGGCGCTCCTGACCGCAACGGCCGCGGGGGTGTACAACGTCGTGCTCGTGCTGATCGCGATCGCGTGGATCCCGCTCATGTCCTTTAACCAGCTCCTCCCGCCCGTCGCCTCGGAGCTGTACGGGAACGGCCGGACGGCGACGCTGAACGCGGTGTACGCCTCGGTGACTCGGCAGATCGTCACGGCGGTCGTCCCGATACTCGCCGTCCTCGCGGTGTACGGCCGGGAGCTGCTCGGGCTGTTCGGCGACCCGTACGTCGCGGGGTACGTCCCCCTCGTCGTCTACCTCGGCGGGGTGTTCGTCGGCAGCGCCGTCGGCGCGACCGGCTGGCTCCTCATGATGACCGACCACCAGTACGCCCGGATGGCGCTCGACTGGCTGCTCGCGGTCCTCAACGTCGCGTTGACCTACGCGTTCGTCGTGCGCTTCGGGCTCGTCGGCGCCGCGCTCGGCACGTCGCTCGCGATCGCCGCCCAGAACGGGATCCAAGTGCTACTGCTCCGCCGGTTCGAGGGGCTGTGGCCGTTCGACCGGACGTTCCTCACGCCGCTGGCGGCCGGGGGCGTGGCCATCCTCGCGATGCGGGCGGTCCGCGCGGCCGCCCCCGGTCGAGCCGCGGTCGTCGTCGGCGCCGCGATCGGTCTCGCGGCGTACGCGGCGACGCTACGCACCCTCGGCGTCGACCCCCGGGACCGGCTCGTCGCCCGTCGCTTGGCGGAGCGGTACCGGACGGCGCTCCGCCGCCGGTTCCGTCGCTAAGCCGTCGTCGACGGGTCGCGGCCGCGCCGCGCGAGCGAACGGCCACCCTTTATTATTCGACCGGCGCGTACCGTGTTCCATGGAAACGATCGAGCGCGGGTCGGCCGGCTCGGCTCGCGTCGCGATCGTCGGCGGGATCCACGGCGACGAGCCCGCCGGCGAGCGGATCGTCAGACGGCTCGCCGACGAGCTCGACGAGACGGGCGCGGGGAGCGGACGCGTCCGACTGATAATCGCAAACGAGCGGGCGCTGGCGGCCGGAACGCGGTACACGGAGGCCGACCTCAACCGGGTCTTCCCGGGCGACCCCGACAGCGACGAGTACGAGCGGGCGCTCGCGCCGCGGCTCGCGGCCGAGCTGGAGGGGATGGACGCGGTGCTCGCGCTCCACACCTCGCACAGCGCGCCGCCCCCGTTCGCGATCTACAGCGACCCGACCGAGTCGGTGCGCCGGAGCGTGACCGGGATGCCCGTGGAGTACGTCGTCGACTCCGGCGAGCTGCGGTCGACGACGCTCGACTCCGTCGTCCCCCACACCGTCTCGATCGAGGTCGGCAGACAGGGGAGCGAGGAGGCGGTCGAGTTCGGCTACGAGGCCTGTCTCGCCTTCCTCCGGGCGCACGGCGTGCTCGACGACGAGCCGCCCACGTTCACCGAGACGACGGTCGTCGCGGGCGACGAGGAGGTGCCGAAGGGCGGCGGCGAGCCGCACGTCCACTTCGGGAACTTCGAGGAGATTCCGCGCGGCGCGGTGTTCGCCGAGGACGACGTGTACACCCACCGCGTCGACGAGGAGGGAGTCGTCCCGATCCTCGCGAGCGAACGCGGGTACGAGGATATATTCGGGATCTACGGCCGCGTGCAGGGCGTCATGCAGCCGCCGGACGAGCCCGCCGACGGGACGACGGCGCAGGGGACGTCGGCGGAGGAGTTCGTGGAGGAGGAGTCGGGGCGCGAGGGGTCGACGGAAGGAACGGCGGAGTAGCCCGAACTCACTTCGCGGTCGGCGTGACGTCGCCGACGGCGTCCATCACCTGCATCGCGGCGCTGGCGGCCAGCCCGCGGGCGACCTCGTCGGTGTCGGCGTCGGCGATCCCGGCCTCCAGCTCGTCCGGATCCGGCGTGAACCCGGCCGAGACGGGATGTCCGGCCGGCGGGTTGACCGCGACGGTCGCCTGCGGCCCGTTGGCGCCGACCGACAGCTCCGAGCCGACGGCGTAGCTGTTCGGGAGATACGATTCGGTTCGAGAGACGATTCCGGCGACCGCGCGCCGGAGGCGCCGTTCCTGGTCGGGGGAGAGGTTGACGGCCGCGGGCTTGCCCGCGTTCGTCACGCCCGGTGCCCCGGCGTACGGGTTGTTGCCGTTCATCGAAGACACACTGGGTACGCGGAGCCGGTTAAAAAAGGCGTCGGCGCCCGAACCCCGTCAGGGACGGAGGACGCGCCACGCGACGCTCGGTCGCAGCAGCGACGTCGGCTCTCGTTCTAAGCGGAACACGCGGTAGAACGCATCGGTGAGACGGCCGTCCGCGTGGGCCTTCCGGACGAGCCGGTCGACGTACCTGTTGAACAGGTCCGTCCCCGCCGGCTTCGGTCCCGTCGTCTCGGGAAACCGGAAGTCGCCGCCGACCGCGACGTTCCAGACGGCGTCGACGACGTCGGCCGCCTCGTCGAAGAACCGCGGGGCGAGGTCGTCGAGTCCGGTACCGAGCGCGTGGTGGAGCAACAGCGCGTCTAGCGCCGCGACGGACATCCCCTGTCCGTAGATGGGATTGAAGCTGGCGACGGCGTCGCCCGTGACGACCAGTCCGTCGGGGAACGCGTCCAGCCGCTCGTACCGGCGCCGAACGCTCGACGGGAACGGATAGCGGTGGATCTCGTCGGCGGTCCACTCGCGCTCGCGGACCAGCTCGCCGAGCTCGTCGACCGGAAGGCTCTCCGCGAACGCGATCAGTCCCTCCCGATCCCCGGGGGTGTCGTCGCCGTGGACGCCCTGGACGATCACCTCCCATTCGCCGTCCTCGACCGGAATCGCCGCGCCGCCGCGGGTCCGGGGTGGGTCCGGCGGGACGAAGATCGAATGACGGACGTCACGGGGACGGTCGACCCGGACCGTGGAATAGGTCACGTCGATCTCGACGGACTCCTCCGGCGGGGCCTCGTACCCGTGCGCCGAGAGCCACGCCGGAGTCCTGCTCGTTCGACCGGTGGCGTCGACGACGAGGTCGGCGTCTAGCGACGTCTCTGCTCCCCGTTCACCTCGGTAGCTGACGCCGGTCACTCGCCCCTCGCCGTCGGTGTCGTAGCCGACGAAGTTGCGGTTCCCCCGGAGGGCGATCCCGGGTCGCTCGGCGACCGCCTCGCGAACGACGTGTTCGAACAGCGCCCGACTCGCGCAGTACATCGGTAGTCGGTCGGGACCGTCGGCGAAGAAGTCGCCGGCCTCGTAGTAGCGCATCTCGGTCGCGGCGTCGATCATCAGTCCGCCGGCGATCAAGAGGCGCTCGCCGAACCCCGGAAACAGGTCTTCGAGGGTCGCGCGGCCCGCCTCCAGCATGGCGTGCGGATGGCTCGTCTGCGGTGCGCCGTCGCGCGTCTCCGGCCCGTCGGGGAACTCGTCGCGTTCGAGCACTGTCACCGCCGTGAAGGCGTCGTCGAGCACGCGGGCGGCACACAGTCCGGCCATGCTCCCGCCGACCACGACCGCCCGGTCCCCGAGGTCCGACAGCCGGTCGGGATCGTATCGGTCGACGTTATTCAGTACCATGTTATTAGATGACATGGTAGCCGCTACCGCGTGATTAAATTTTGGAGAGCGGCCGGCGTACGTGGACTACAGGATCGGCTCCGACCGGCCGTACGCGGCGATCACGACCGCGGTCGTGTACCGCTCCGGCGCCGAGGCCGCCGTCTCGACGCGGACCTCACGGTCGGGCAGATCCCAGTCGCGAAGCTCCGCGCCGGCGTCTAACCCCGTCTCGATCCGCTCGCGCACGTCCTCGGCGTCCTCGCCGGTCACCTCGTAGAAGAGGCCCGGGCCGGGGCCGGTCGCCCAGCCGAGTCCGGCGACCACGTCCGGGCGGCGTCGAGGGGCGCGCTTCGACTCGGCGTCCTCCGCGCCGGCGCGGCCACCCTCTCGGAAGTCCACCTCGTCGTCCGGGCCGACGGTGCGACGCGCCTCGACCACGGTGAGCCGGTTGCCGGCGGAGCCGAGGTCGGGCGCCTCCGCGACCGCCTCGACGGTCGCCTCCGCGGGGACCACGGAGGAGACCGCCACGAGGTTGTAGTTGTGGAGGTTCGCGTCCGCGAGCGCCGCGTCGTAGGAGGCCATCGCCGTGTCGGCGACGCCGACGCCGCCGGCGACGTGGATGATGTTCATTACGATCGGATCGACGGTCACCGCGCTAAGGAGTTACGAACCGACCACAGCCGATGTCAAAACGCGGGCCGCTGGCCTCACCGTTCTCGCCGCAGAACTAGTACTGGTAGTTGATGACCTGCTCTTCGGTCTGCTCCGCGTCCTGGAGCTTCTCGCGGGCCGACTCGAAGTCTGCCTGCGTGACTTCGGTGCGACCGTCGCGGATCGCGAACATGCCGGCCTCGGTCGCCAGCGAGGCGATGTCGGCCCCGCTGTACCCCTCCAGATCCGCGGCGACCTCGGAGACGTCCGTCCCCTCGGCGACGTTCATGTGCTGCGTGTGGATCTCGAGGATGCGCGCGCGGCCCTCGGCGTCGGGCTCGGGCACCTCGATGAGGCGGTCGAACCGGCCCGGACGCAGGATCGCCTCGTCGAGCATGTCGAAGCGGTTGGTCGCGGCCATGATCCGCACCTCGCCGCGGTCGTCGAAGCCGTCCATCTCGGAGAGCAACTGCATCATCGTCCGCTGGACCTCGGCGTCGCCGGAGGTCTTCGAGTCCGTCCGCTTGGCGGCGACGGCGTCGATCTCGTCGATGAAGATGACGGCGGGCTCGCGCTCGGACGCCAGCTCGAACAGGTCGCGGACGAGCCGCGCGCCCTCGCCGATGAACTTCCGGACCAGCTCGGAGCCGGCCATCTTGATGAACGTCGCGTCGGACTCGTTCGCGACGGCCTTCGCGAGCATCGTCTTCCCCGTGCCCGGCGGGCCGTGGAGCAGGACGCCGCTCGGGGGCTCGACGCCGACGGCCTCGAACTGCTCGGGGTTCTCCAGCGGGTCTTCGACGGCCTCGCGGACCTCCCGGATCTGGTCGTCGATCCCGCCGATGTCGGCGTACTCGACGTCCGGCGACTCGGTGACCTCCATCGCCTGGGCGCGGGAGTCGGTTTCGTCGTCGAGCACCTGCTGGACCGCGAAGGAGTCGTTGATCGCGACGCGGTCGCCGGCGCGGAGGTCCTCGTCGAGTCGGGTCGCCGCCTGCGTCAGCACCTCTTGGTTGTTGCCGTGCTGTTTGATGACGACACCGTCGTCCGTGATCTCTTCGACCGACGCGATGTACAGCGAGGAGGTTTTCAGCACCTCGTTCTCGCGTTTCAGCTCGTCGACGTCGGTCTTCAGTTCGCCGCGGCGGCCCTGCGCGTCGTCGAGCCGCTGCTCCAGTTCTTCGTTCACCTGCAGGATCCGCCGGTAGTGCTGGCGGATCGCTTCGAGCCGCTCCGTCTCGCTCATCTCCGGATCGAGCTCGAGACGGGGGCGGTCGGGCAGTGAGGGGCTATGAGACATTCGTTGTGTCCCGATACGGAGCGCGCATAAATGTGCCTTTGGGTCACGGTGGTTCCCCGTTCCGACCGCGCGGCGCAACCCTCTATCCCGCACCGGACCGGCGACCGCGCCGCCGCCGAGCCGGATATCAGGATCGATAATTGTGGGTCAACGTTTTAACATGCCGCGTTCGTAGGCGGCATCATGAGCGCAAGAACGGTCGTCGACCGCGCCGCGCCGGCGTCTCCGACAGGCGATACTCGGGGCGAGGTCCACCGACCATGAGCGACGAGACACCGGCGACGGTCCTCGCGGTCGACGACGAGCCCGACCTCGCCGAGCTGTACCGGGTGTACCTCGACTCGGCGTACGACGTCCGGGTCGCGACCGGCGGCGAGGCGGCGCTGGAGCAGATGGACGAGTCGGTCGACGTCGTCCTCCTCGACCGGCGGATGCCCGACATGACCGGCCACGAGGTGCTCTCGTCCATGCGCGAGGCCGGTCACGACGCCCGCGTCGCGATGCTGACCGCGGTCGAGCCCGACGTCGACATCGTCGACATGCCGTTCGACGACTACAAGACCAAACCGGTGACGAAAGAGGACCTGCTGACGCTCGTAGAGGTGCTGCTCTACCGCGCGGAGTTCGACGAGCACAGCCAGGAGTTCTTCGCGCTGGCCTCGAAGAAGGCCGCGCTGGAGGCCGCCGGCACGACGGGGACCGACGAGTACGAGGAGCTCATCGAGCGGATGGAGTCGATCCGCGACCGCGTCGACGACACGCTCGACCACCTCTCCGCGCGCGACGCGTTCGTCGAGGTCCCGAGCAGCGTCACGTAGCCCGGCGGCGACCGCCGTTACTCGATCTCCAGTTCCCCGTCGGCGCCGCCGCTCTCGCCGTCCTCGTCCCACTCCAACTCGAACTCGACGCTCAGCTCTCCGGGACCGTCGGCGGGCCCCTCGCGCTCCACTTTCACCTCGAACGTCGGCCGGGCCGGGGGGTCCATCGTCACCGACTCGTCGCCGCGGGTGAACGTGATCCCGCTCCCTGACTCCAGCGACTCGACGACGGTCCGGAGATACGCGGCGATCTCCTCGCGGCTCCGTCAGCTCTCCGACTCGAAGAGTACTTTTTCAGTCATAGGCGAGCGTACGCGTTCCCGGGACATAAATACCGCCGCGGCCCGGTTCCGGCGCGTCGAACACCGCCGCGGCCCGGTTCCGGCGCGTTCCCCCGACCGTTTTGTGGCGCCCCGTCGAAATCATCCCTCGTGTCCGTCCTCGACTGGCTCCGCACGGTCGTCGCCGTCGCCGTCTACTGGACGGCGATCGCGCTCGGCGGGAGCGTCCTGCTCCCCGACCCGACGAGGCCGCTGGTCGCGATTCCGGTCATCGGCGGCGCCGTCGTCGTCGCGCACGCGGTTCGCGCCGACCGGCTCGTCGAGCTCGGGTACGCCGTCGGGACGCTGTGGATCGCCGTGCTGGTGCTGTCGGTCGGAACCGGCGTCGTCGACGTCGTCGCGGCGCCCGAGGGGGAGATCGCGCCGCTCGCGGACTTCCCGGCGATCGCCGCGGTCGGCACGGTCGGCCTGTTCGGTATCCTCGTCGCCGCGTACGCGGCGTTCGTCAGCCGGAGCACGGCGCGCGACGCCGCCGCGTCGGAGTGAGCGTCGCGGTCGGCGCGACCGCCGATCCGGTCACGGCCGTGCTCGGGAGAGCCGGTCCCGGCCGTGCTCGGGCGCTCCGCTCCCCGACCGCTCTCAGAACCCGTCTTCGAACACGAACGTCCCGTCCCGCTGGACGACCTCGCCGTCGACCTCGATGACGGAGTCCTCGCTCATGTCGACGATCATGTCGACGTGCTCGGCGGACTCGTTGATCGCGTTCTCCTCGCCCACTGTCTCCGGGTACGCGGAACCGACCGCCATGTGGACCGTGTCGCCCATCTTCTCGTCGAACAGCATGTTGTAGGTGAACCGGTCGATCTGGCGGTTCATCCCGATACCCAGCTCGCCGAGTCGCCGCGAGCCCTCGTCGGTGTCGAGGATCCCCGTCAGCAGGTCCTCGTTGCGCTCGGCCGAGTGCGAGACGACCTTCCCGTCCTCGAACCGGAGCCTGACCCCGTCGATCTCGCGCCCGTAGCGGTACAGCGGGAGGTCGAAGTGGATCTCGCCGTCGACGCCGTCGCGGACCGGCGCCGTGAACACCTCGCCGCCGGGCAGGTTCGCCTCGCCGTAGTCGTTGAGCGTCGAGTTGCCCGAGACGTCGAGCGTGAGGTCCGTCTCCTCGCCCGAGCGGATCCGGACCTCGTCGGCGTCGTCGATGATAGCGACCATCTCCTCTTGGAACGCGCGCTGCTCCTCCCAGTCGAGCGAGACGGCGTCCCAGACGAAGTCCTCGTACGCCTCGGTGCTCATCCCGGCGAGCTGGGCGTGGCTCGCGGTCGGGAACTGCGTGAGACACCACGTCTTCGAGAGGCGCGTGCGCTTGACGTCCTCCATCGCGCGGTTGTAGGCGGCGTTCGCCTCGGGGTCGACGTCGGCGTCCTCCGTCGCGTTCGCCCCGCCGCGCGCGATGACGAAGACGTCCGCCTCCTGATAGAGCGCGAGCCGGTGGTCCGGTTCGGTGAAATCCTCCGAGGAGCGCTTGAACGCGCGCTGAGCGCGCTTCGAGTAGTTGAGGTACACCGGGTTGGCCCCGCGGTCCCCGCAGATCTCGTGGAGGGCGACCGCCAGGTCCTCGGCCTCGGCGGGTAGCTGAATGACGACGTCGTCGCCCGACTCGATGCCGGTCGAGTGGTCGGCGATGATCTCGGCGTGTTCGCGGATGCGTGCGTCCATACGACCACCTCTCGCCGCGGGGGATTACCGGTTTTGGAAGCGGCCGGCGGTTCCGCGGCGCGGCCACGTCCGCGGGTCCGCGGCGCCGCTACTCGGTCGCGGTCCCGCGGGGCGCGAGCGCGTCGGCCAGCGCCTCGGTGTCGGGGACGGTGATGTCCGGCCGGTGTGTCCACCCCCCCGTACGGGTTCTCGTGCCTGTTGAGGAACGCGCCGCGCATGCCGACCGCCTTCGCGCCGACGAGGTCGAACGTGTGCGCGGTCACGAAGGCGACCTCGTGGGGCGCGACATCGAGCGCCTCGCAGGTCAGGTCGTACGACGCCCGGTGGGGCTTGTAGGCGCCCGCCTCGGCGACCGACACGACGCCGTCCAGTTCCGTCTCGAAGTTGGGCCGGACCGCCTCGAGCATGTCGGGGTCGCCGTTCGAGAGGCCGACCAGTTCGTACTCCTCGCTCAGCCGGTCTAACGCGGCGTCGACGTCCGGATACGGCTTGAACGTCTTCCACTGCCGGATGACGGCGCGGACCGCCTCGTCTGGGACGTCGAGGCCGATCTGTTCGAGCCGATACGCGAGCGCGCGTCGGCTGATCTCCTTGAACGGTGTGTGGGGTCCCGGGATCAGCGAGTCGATCATCGAGTCCCGGAAGTGCATGGCGAGATACCGCCGGAGCAGGACCTCGGGGTCGTAGTCGCTCCTGTGATCGTCGAGCAGGGCCTGCAGCGCGGGGACGAGGGTCGCTTCGCGGTCGAGCAGCGTGTCCCACAGGTCGAACGCGAGCACCTTCGTCTCCTCCCGGAGCGTCTCCGCGGCGATTTCAGACATATGACGGCTGTCACACCGACGGTATGCGTTATCAAACTACGGTTCGCGGAACGGTCGCGTACCGTCCCGGGACCGCTCACCCCGTCAGCACCCACGCGCCGATCAGGAGCAGGATCCCGCCCGCGACCCGGTCCAGCCAGCGGCCGGTCCGCTCGGACCGGAGCACGTCCGCGGCGCCGTCGGCGACGACCGCCACGCCGCCGAGGTAGAGAGCCGTGAGCGCGGCGTACGTGGCGCCGAGGACCGCGATCGACGTGCCGCCGTCCCCCCCGGCGCCGCCCGCCGCGAACCCGGGAAGGAACGCGAGGAAGAACAGCGCGACCTGCGGGTTGAGGGCGTTGACGAGGAACCCCTCCCGCACGCCGCCCCCCGCCGGCGACGGCCGGTCGCTCTCGGCCGACCGCAGGGCGTCGACGCCGAGGTAGAGGAGGAAGAGCCCGCCGACGAGTTGGACGGCCCGTTCGGCGCCCGGAACGGCCCGATAGATCGCCGCGACGCCGACCGCGACGAGCGCGGTGTGGAACAGGATCCCCGTCGTGACGCCGAGCGCGGCGCGCAGGCCGGCCGTTCGATCCTCGATCCCGCGGGAGAGCACGTACAGCGTGTCGGGCCCCGGCGTCACGACGAGCGTCGCCGCCGCCAGCAGGAACAGGGCGTACGTCGAGGGGTCGACGGCGAGCGCCGTGCCGGTCATTACCTCGGAGAGCGGACTCCGCCGAGAAAAATCGACCGGCCGGGTCGCGGACGACTGACGCCTCGCCGTCGCTCGCGGTTGCGGCGTCGACAGAAATGGGTTGGGGCGGATTTGAACCTCGGTCGCTCCGCTCGCTGTCGCTCACTTCGCTCCCTGATTCGAATCCGCGGCACCATTTCGTCGACGCGGACCGCTCGCTGCCGCTCGCGGTTGCGACGTCGACAGAAATGGGTTGGGGCGGATTTGAACCGCCGGCCTCCTCCATGTCAAGGAGGTGTCATAACCGGACTAGACTACCAACCCGAGGGGGGCTTACTGACGCGTTTCGTCGTATCCGGGGGACGTAATTGAACCTTTCGTTTCGAACGGCGACGGCGCGGCGCGGTCCCCCGATCGCCCGCCGCTCTCCTGCGGCGATCCGAGCCGCGGTAACGGATTCTCTCGACCGCGCCGGCGCCGCCGCGGACGGCTTTCGACCGCTTTTACTGGATCGACGAGAGTCGGTCGGTATGGTCGATCTCGACGCCCGCACCGAGAGGCTCGACGCGTATCTCGACGACCGCGGGCTCGAAGCGGTCTGGTTCGCCAAGCCGAACGGGTTCGCGTGGCTCACCGGCGGCGACAACGTCGTCGACGACGACGCCGACGTCGGAGTCGCGGCCGCCGGCTACGACGGCGCGCTTCGCGTGATCACGGACAACGTCGAGGCGGAGCGGCTCGCCGCCGAGGAGCTCCCCGACGCGGTCGCCGTCGAGTCGTTCCCGTGGTACGCCGACTCGCTGGCCGGGGCCGTCGCGGAGCGCTCGCCCGCGCCCGCCGCCGCCGACTTCGACGTCCCGGGGTTCGAGCGCGTCGACGGGAGCCGCCTGCGCCAGCCGCTCACCGACGACGACGTCGAGCGCTACCGCGAGCTGGGCCGCGAGGCGGCCGCCGCCGTCGAGACCGTCTGCCGCAACCTCGAGCCCGAGGACCCGGAGTACGAGGTCGCCGCCGGGATCGACATCTCGCTCGCCTCCCGCGACGTCGACACCCCCGTGGTGCTCGTCGGCGGCGCGGAGCGCGCGCGGCGCCTCCGCCACTACACGCCGAGCGACGCGACGCTCGGCGACTACGCGCTCGTCTCCGTCACGGCCGAGCGTGCGGGGCTCTACGCCTCGCTGACCCGGACAGTCGCCTTCGACGCCCCCGACTGGCTGGAGGCGCGCCACCGCGCCGCGGCCCGCGTCGAGGCGACCGCGCTCGCGGCGACGGAGGCCGCGGCGGACGGCAGTCTCACGGACGGGGACGCCTCCGACACCGCCGGGGACGTCTTCGACGCGATCCGCGAGGCGTACGACGCCGTCGGCTTCGCCGACGAGTGGCGCGAACACCACCAGGGCGGCGCCGCGGGGTTCGCGGGCCGCGAGTGGTTCGCCGCGCCCGGGAGCGACGAACCGGTCCGACGGCCGATGGGCTATGCGTGGAATCCGACCGTGCAGGGAGCGAAGAGCGAGGACACCCACCTCGTCGCGCCCGACTTCACCGAGACGCTGACGAAGACGGGTCAGTGGCCGACTCACGAGGTCGAGCCGGTCGACGTCGAGGGGGTCTCGACCGAGCCGCGAGAGCTGTCGGCGCCGGTGATTCGGTGAGGCTAGCGCCGGTGATCCGGTGAGGGCGGTGCCGGAACCGCCGGACTCAACCGGGGCGGCCTCGCGGACTAGTAGACGTACTCGCTCTCGTCGATGCCGACGTAGTCCTTCTTGACGCGGCGCTTGTTCCACCTGTAGCCGAGCAGGAGCTTCACCGACTCCCAGCCCGAGCGGTACGGCTGCGCGAGGAGGCCGTCGCCGGCCTCGGCCGCCAACATGGCGTCGGCGGCGCCGATGATCCGGTTCCAGTCGTCCGGGTCGTAGTCGGCGACCATGTCGGCCATCGTCACGTTGCGGACGACCTCGTCGCCGATCGCCTCCTTCCAGCGCCTGTTGTACGGCGCCATGTCGCCCGCGGCGGCCAGCTCGCCGGCGATGGCGCCGGTGCGGACCGCCACGTGGTCGCCGCCCTCGTGGAAGGCGGAGGTCGTCCCCATCGCGCCGCCGACCACCGCGACCCCGGCGTCCGTCGGCGAGTCGATCGGACGGGTCGACGAGATCGGATACGTCTCGGTGCCGTTCCGTTTGCCCGCCTCCTCGACGAGCGGGAAGTCCTCTTCGATTTCGTACTCGTCGCCGTACTGCCACTCCAGCAGCCGTCGGACGTACTCGCCGCCCTGCGGGATCGACTCGTCGTCGGGCTCCAGCAGGGCGTACGCGTCCCGGTCGAAGGCGTCGACGTCGAGGCCGATCGGCATCGTCAGCCCGACCCGACAGACGCGGTCGTCGTTCGGGAAGATCCACGGATATGCCGTCTCGCCCGGCATCACGCCCCACCAGAAGACGAGCGCGTCTTCGACCTGCTCGTACACCGCCTCCGGGACGCGTCGGTACTCCTGGTAGGCGATGTGGTTCGCCGTCCGGGAGGCCAGCCGCTCGGAGGCGGCCGCGTCCGCGGGGAGGTACTCGTCGAGCACGCGATTCGTCACGGTGCGCTGCGGGCCGTCGGCGAGCACGAGGAAGTCGGCCCCGACCGACTCGCCGGAGGCGAGCTCGACGACGTGACGGGGATCGCCGCTCCCGCCGGTGCCGTCGGTCCCGCCCGACCCGTCGCTCGGGTCCGCCGACAGGTCGGTGTCGACGCCGCGGACGGACACGCCCGCGCGGTACTCGGCCCCGGCGTCCTCGGCGCGGTCGCGGAGCCAGTCGTCGAAGCGCGCGCGCTGGAAGGTGTAGCCGAACTTGTCGTACGACGAGTCGATACCGGTGGAGGTGAGCGTCGCCGCCTCGTCCGGCCCGCGGAACTCGGCGCGGGTCAGCTCCCGTTGGACGACGCCGTCGTCGAACTCGTCGGGGTGGATCCCCATGATGTCGACCCAGTAGTCCAAGATCCCCGCGGCGTCCGTCGAGTCGGGGCCGAGCCCGTCGCGGTCGGCCCGCGGCACCCCCTTCTCGAGGACGAGGGCGTCAGCGCCGCCGGTCGCGGCCGCGTGCGCCGCGGACGCGCCGGCCGGACCGCCTCCCACGATAGCGACGTCTACGCGTTCCATATCCCGTGAGGTCACCCTCCGGCTATTAAATTCACGGTCCCTGACGGGGCGAACCGAACGCTTCGCCCGCGGCGGCGATCCGGACTGCGCGGACACCGGTCGCCGCGGCGGGTCGTTCAGGGACGTTGACATGGGTGTCAGCGGGCGAAAAGACACGTTTTTAGACCGCAACGAGATTTGCTCCGATACCAATGGCACGCGAGACGTGGGCGACGCGGGCGGGGTTCATCCTCGCCGCGGTGGGTAGCGCCGTCGGGCTCGGGAACATCTGGCGGTTCCCGTTCATCACCGGCCAGTACGGCGGATCGTCGTTTCTGATCACCTATCTGGCGTTCGTCGCGCTGATCGGGTTCCCGGCGATTCTCGTCGAGTTCGTGATCGGCCGTCGGACCGACCGGAATCCCGTCGGCGCGCTGCGGGAACTCGGCAGCGGCGCGTGGTCGTACGCCGGCTGGCTGTTCGTCGCCACCGGCTTCATCATCCTGTCGTACTACAGCGTCGTCGCAGGCTGGTTCCTCCGGTACACCCTCATCGGACTCACCGACGGGTTTACGATCACCGACCCGGCCGAGGCGGAGGCGCTGTTCGGAACGGTCTCGACCGGCCTCGACACGCTCCTCTTTCACGCCGCGTTCATGATGCTCGTCATCGGTATCATCGCCGCCGGCGTCAGGCGCGGCATCGAGCTGAGCGTGAAGGTGATGGTGCCCGCCATCCTGGTGTTGCTGCTGGGGCTGGCCGCCTACGGGTTCACCCTCGACGGCGCGAGCGCGGCGTACGGGTACTACCTCTCGCCGGACTTCGGAACGATCGCGGCGAACTGGACCGAGATACTGCCCGCCGCCGCCGGACAGGCCTTCTTCACCCTCTCGCTCGGGATGGGCGTGATGATCACCTACGCCTCCTACCTCGGTGAGGACCGGAATCTGGCGTCGGACGCCGGCGTCATCGCCGCACTCGACACGCTCGTCGCCGTCCTCGTCGGGTTCGTCGTCTTCCCCGTTCTCTTCACCGTCGGCATCGAACCGGGCACGGGCGGTCCCGGGGCGATCTTCGTGAGCCTCACCTCGGCGTTCGCCGGGATCCCCGGCGGACGAGCCATCGGCGTCGTCTTCTTCGGCATGGTCGGGATCGCGGCGCTCTCGTCCGCGATCAGCATCCTCGAAGTGCTCGTCTCGTACCTGATCGACGAGCTCGGCGTCGCTCGCGTCCCCGCCGCGGCGGCCATCGGCGTCGCCGTCTTCCTGCTCGGCGTCCCGGTGACGATCGACCTGATATTCCTCGACCTGTACGACAAGCTGGCGGACGGCATCCTGCTCGTGCTCGGCTCGCTGCTGCTCGCGCTGTTCGTCGGGTGGGTGATCCCCGAGATCGCCCGCGACGAGCTGGAGAGGGGCATCGGCGACATCGGCGGGCTCGGGACCGCCTGGCTCTGGATCGTGCGCGTCCCCATCGTGATCGTCGTGCTCGTCTCGCTGTACCTCGGTATCGTCGACTACGCCGGGTTCCTCACCGGCGGCTTCGCGGACTGGCTGGCGGCGCGCTGAGCGTTCCACGCCCCACCGCGGAACCGAGTTTTCGCGTCGATCGGCCCCCGGCAGAGGGGTCACTCGCGCAGCAGCGTCGAGTAATCGGCGATGACCCCGTCGACGCCGGCCGCGGCGAGCCGATCGGCCTGATACCACGTCTCGACGGTCCAGACGTTCACGTCGCGCCCCGCCTCGTGCGCGGCCGCGAGGAGGTCCGGTCCGCCCGACTCTCCGCCGCCCCCGAACCGCTCGGCGTCGAAGAACGGCGTTCCGCGAATCGTGTCGATCGGCGGGTGGACCGCGGCCGCGTCGTGCTCGCGGGCGATCGCCAGTCCGTCGGCGATCGACTCGGCCACCAGCGGGGCGACCGGCAGCGACGACCGCTCGCGGACCGCGGCGAGCGCCCCCTCGCAGAACGACGAGAACAGGAGGTCGTTCCCGGACTCCTCGGCGACGCCCAGCACCCGGTCGACGAACGGCCGCCAGACCGCCGTCCGGTCCGCGAGCGCGTCGCCGGCGAGCTTCTCGTCGGGCCGGAGGTCGCCCCGGCCCGGGTTCTTGAGTTCGACGTTCACGCCGACGTCCGGGGGAAGCGCCTCGAGCGCGTCGGCGAGCAGCGGGACGGTCTCCCCGCTGTCGAGCACCTCGGCGCCGGTGACGGTCGCGGTGTCCGTCTCCCAGACGAGACCCGCCGCGTCGGTGAGTCCGCGGTCGACGGCGGTACCGGAATCGCCGCGTCCGCCGCGACCGGAGAGCTCCGCGTCGTGAACGACGACCACGTCGCCGTCGGCGGTGGGCATGACGTCGACTTCGACCCAGTCGGCCTGACGCCCCGCTGGAACGCCGGACTCGGCGGAGCCGTCCGACCTCGCGACCCCCGCGGCCCGCTCGACGGCCGCCACGGTGTTCTCGGGGTTCTCGCCGGCGAACCCGCGGTGTGCGATCAGGGTCGGCGTCGGGCGCGCGGCGTCGGTCATATCGCGTCGAGGACGGCGTCGACGACGAGGCCGACCGCCTCGGTGACGGCCGCCTCAGCCCGCGCGAGCGGGCCGGTCGACTCCGCGTCGTCGTCGCCGTCGCGGTCGCCGGCGAACTCGTCGTCCGCCCGCCGGGCGCCGTTCGCGTCGTCGCTCGTTTCGGTCGCGTCCCTCATCGTCGGACCGCCGGTCAGACGTGCTCCTCGTACGGCTGAACGACGACGAACCCGTCGGGGCCGTCGAAGCGCATCTGGTACCGCTCGCCGGACTCCTGGCCGACCATGTCCGAGAGGCTGCGGTTGACCTCGACGCTCGGGGAGGTGCCGCCCCAGGCGACGGTCGCGCTGGGATCCGTCGCGACCGGCGTCTCCAAGACGATCGGATCGCCGTGCGTGGTGAGCGCGACGTAGCCCGGTCCCTCGAGGTAGACGTTGCTGAACCCACCGGCGAGCGAGCCGGCAAGGCTGTCGATGGTGCTGATCTCGTAGGAGAGCCTCTCCTCGAAGGCGAGGACGTCCTCCCCGTTGACCGTGATCGCCTCGCCGGCGTCGAGCTCGACGACTTGTACCTTCTTCCCGGCGTCGGCGAAGTAGACGTGACCTCGGCCCTCCACGGCCATGATCGGCGTCCCCTCGCCGGTGGCCGCTTCCTTGAGGAAGCCGGTGATCCCGCCCTCGGCGGAGGCCTTCCCCGTGAACGAGATGTCGCCGGTGTACGCGATCATCGATCCGGCCTTCGCCATCACGGTCCCGTCGACGTCGACGTCGAGGGTGTAGCTGTTCTCGCGCTGGAACGGTTCCGCGCTTTCCGTCGGTGCGTTCTCGGCTGTGAACTGATCTAGGTTCATGATGCGGGGACCGAACCATCGTGGACGGCCGCGCGCCGCCCGGTTCGGCTGGATGACACTTCCTCGCTATCGAATATGAATGTTGGTGGTCTCACGCGTGGACGGGTCCGGGTCACCGTCTCGGCGCCCCGACATCGGTCGCCCGTCCGCCGCTGACAACCCGCTCGTCCGTCCGCCGCTGACAACCCGCTCGTGTGCCGCCGGTACTACGGTCGGCGACGGCCTCTCAGTAGACGACCAGCGAGAGGTACAGCTGGCCGATCCCGGCGACGACCATCACGGCCCCGGCGACCCGCTTCAGGGCGCCCGCGTGGGCCATCACGCGGTTGGCGTTGCCGATCAGTCCCACCCCCGTCGCGACGGTCGTCGCGGCCATCAGGACGGCGACCGTGCCGGCGTACACGGAGAGGATCAGGACGGCGGCGTCGCCGGGAAGCGCGATGGCCCGCGCGACCACGCCGAGGAACACGGGCGCGACGCAGCCCGCGCCGGCCAGCGCGTACCCCGCGCCGAACACCCCGAACCCGAAGACGCTCGACCGCCGCTTCGGCAGCGGGAGCGACACCGACGGGGCGCGCCCGGCGACCACGAGCAGCCCGAAGATGACGAGCAGCACGCCGACGAGCGTCTCGAAGACGGTGATGTTCGACAGCGTCGAGTACCCGATCCGCACCGTCGCGCCCGCGAGCAGCGCGAACGTCGCGAGGACGCCGAGCGCGGCCGCGACCCCGCGCAAGCCCGCCCCGGAGACGGAGGCGGCCTCGGCGTCGACGGAGTTCACGTAGAAGCCCACGTACCCCGGCAACAGCGGGTACGCGCACGGAGAAAAGAACGTCGCCACGCCCGCGGTCACGGCGAAGGGGACGTTCGTCGCGAGCGAGACGTCGGTCATCGGTCGGCTCGTCCCCTCATCGGTCCAGCGCCCGCTCGATCCCGTTCACGAACTCCTCCGTGGTGTGGGTCCCTGACGTCGCCCAGCGCACGCGCCCCGTCGCGTCGACGGCGCGCGCGCTCGGATAGCCGCCGACGCCGAGCCGAGCCGCGAGCTCGGCGGTCGTGTCGGCCGCGACCAGCCAGTCGCCGTCGTGCTCGCGCCACCAGTCGGCGACCGTCTCCTCGCTGACCGCGCCGCCGACGTCCTCCGTCGTCACCGAGACGAACAGCACCTCGTCGCCGATCCGGTCGTGGGCCTCGGCGAGGGCCGGCATCTGCTCGGCGCACGGGGGACACCACGTTCCGAAGAAGTCGATGAACGTCGGGCGATCGGGCGCCGGAAGCGTCGCCTCGCCGTCGCGGCTTCCCGGCGCGTCGACCGTCGGCAGCGTCGTCGGCTCGATCGGTTCGTGCGCGTCCCCGCTCCCGAGCACCGCGGGCGCGCTCCCGGACGCGACGACTCCGGCCCCGCCGAGCGCGCCCGCGCTGGCGAGTCCGGCGAGGAGGTGGCGGCGCCTCACGCGGTGACCACCCGCTCAAAGTCGCTCACGAGCCGTTCGATGTCCGTCTGCGGGCCACGCGGGTAGGCGCGCTCGACGATCCCCCGCTTGTTCGCGAGAAGGATCAGCCCGTAGTGGGGGAACTGGTACTCCAGGTTCTCGTACTGGTCGGCGTCCCGCTTCTCGATCACGAGCCCGAAGTTCTCGTCCATCAGCTCCTGCGCGCGCTCGTAGCTCTCGGGTCGCAGGAAGTGCCAGTTGCCGGCGTCGAGGTCGACGCCCTGCTGGCCGGCGTACTCGCGGAGGATCTCGGCGGTGTCGCGCTCGGGGTCGAACGTGAGCGCGAGGAAGGCGGACTCGTCCCCGTACCCCTCCTCGGCGGCGACCGCCTGCGCGCGCCGGAGCCGGAGGATGAGCGCCGGGCAGACGCCGTCCGGGCAGTTCGTGTAAAACGAGGTCCACAGGACGGCGCGCTCGCCCTCGAAGTCGGCGACTGACACCTCGTCGCCCGTGAGCGGGTCAGAAACGGTAAAATTCGGCATCTCGTCGCCGTAGCTCGGGTGGACGGCCTCGCTCAGGTCCCGCTCCGGCGGGCCGAGGACGGTTCCCTCGGCGCCCGAGTCGCCGAGGACGCCGAGACAGCCGGCGGTCCCGACGGTCGCGCCGACGCCGGTCCCGGCCGCGAGCGACCGCAGATAGGTGCGACGATCCATGTGTATACGCCGACCTACGTCCTCGCGCGTAAATGAACCCCGCGACTGGTCGCACCGCGCGGCGACGGCGGCGGAAGCGTCGAAGAACCCGGTCTCGGCGTCTAAGACGACGCCGACGCGACCGACGGGCGCCGAGACGGTCGTGGTACCACGACCCTCGCAAGCGTTATCCCCCAAACGCCCGTCTGTTTGGTTGCAATGGCAAACGGTAAGGTTGACTTCTTCAACGACACTGGCGGCTACGGTTTCATTTCGACTGACGACGGCGATCTCGACGACGACGAGGACGTGTTCTTCCACATGGAAGACGTCGGCGGCCCGGACCTCGAGGAGGGTCAGGAGGTCGAGTTCGACATCGAGTCGTCCCCCAAGGGACCCCGCGCGACGAACCTGACGCGCAACTAACGATTCTACCGCGGACGCCGCGTCCGCACGCACTACCGGACCCCGTCGCCGGTCACCGAGACCGGCGACCGTTCCGTTCTTTCACGCTTATTTTTCCCGACGAGCGACGGTGCTCGACCGTTTACCCACGCTCGACGACGCCGGGATCGACCGTTTAAATACGAGTGCGGGCGAGACGGTTCACAGTGAGCGATCCGATCCCGACCGGCTGTCGGCCGGTCGACGACCTGTTGGGTGGCGGCTTCGAGCGCGGGGTCGTCACGCAGGTGTACGGCCCGCCAGCGGCCGGGAAGACGAACCTCGCGTTGGCCGCGGCGGTCGAGGTCGCCGCCGGCGGCGACCGCGCCCTCTACATCGACACCGAGGGGCTCTCGATCGACCGGTTCGAGCAGCTCGCCGCGGGGCGGGCCGACGACCCCGACGTCGACGACGCGGTCGAGGAGATCGCGTCGCGGCTGGTGATCTCCGAGGCGTACGACTTCGACGACCAGCGGGAGGCGGTCCGCGACGCGGAGGAGCTCGCCGAGGAGGTCGAGCTGATCGTGTTGGACTCCGCGACGGGGTTCTACCGGCTGGAGCGCGCCGGCGACACCGAGGGCGGCCAGTCGCTCCGGAAGGTCGCCAAGCAGGTGACGCACCTCCTCTCGCTGGCGCGCCGCCACGACATCGCCGTCGTGATCACGAACCAGGTGTTCACCGACCCCGACTCCGACCGCGACCGCGCGCTCGGCGGCAACACCCTCAACCACTGGACCGGGGCGATCCTCCGCGTCGACAGGTTCCGCGGCGGGAACCGCCGGGCCACGCTTGAGAAACACCGCTCGAAGCCCGCCGGCGACTCCGTCACCTTCCGGATCGTCGCCGACGGGCTCGCCGAGGGCGCGGACGCCTGAGCGGCGCGCCGGTCGGGGGAATTAAGCCCTTCCTACCGTCCTAATACGTAATGAGTAACGGAGCGGGTCGACCCGGACGAGCGACCGTCCTGCTCGTCGTCGCCTGCGTCCTCGCGGCCGCCCTCGCGCCCGCGGCGGCGGCGGCCGGCGGGCTCGGCGAAGCGGCCGTCGACCGCCCCGCGGTCGGCGTCGACGCGGCCTCCACGTCCCCCGCTCCCTCGCCGTCGCCGGCGCCGGCG